>NZ_VPBV01000018.1:0-60736 GCF_013418545.1 Acinetobacter sp. YH12136 | reverse complement strand
TGGCTTTATCAACCAACTTGTGAGTTGCTGTAAATATTAATGTTTTGAGCTTTGCTTTTTGAGTATCTTGTCGCTTATCTAGTTTTTTTCGACCTAGATTATTTAACTCAATTTTCTGTTTCTTGTGCGGTTTGGCTTTAGCAATCGCTCTGAGCTTATTTCTACGTTTGTACTTTTGATTTAGGTAGTCTGATTCACTTGAGATCAATTTACCTAAACCATTGCCATATACTTCACCATCAGAATCCACAAAGGCTTCTGAATAACCTTTATCAACACCTACGGTTTCCTGACCACAATCCTGTGTTTCAACTGCATCATAAGTTGAGTGAACTTCAACATTACCGTTTTTTAGAATGATTCTAAGTGTGCCTTGTGGCGCAAAATCAACAGTGGTGTTTAGTGGAATTTTAATGGTTTGTCGAGGGACTAGACTCGGCACTTTAAGCCAACATTGACCATTTAACTCAAAAGTTTTACACATATCCGCACGAACAATAATTTGATTATGTGTGTGATTAACACCATGCTTAAAGTGATTACGCATTTGACGATGGAGGAAATTATCAGTCATCCATTCATCTTTTTTAAGCAAGGTGTATAGTCTTTTTTGTTCATTATTACAGGAGGTGCGTTTTCGGATCGCCTGCTTTACTTTGTCTTTTGATGCTTCTCGATAGGCTTTAATATCACCTATGCAATCACGTAGCGTTTCTTTCCACGCATTTGCAGAAACACCAAAGTCACGACTTTCTTTCATCCACGCATCACGAATAGCTCTGTCACTGATATTCAAACCTGAAATAGCACCATATTTAGCCCACACCTCGCTACGAATACGACCAAGTAAAACAGCTTGTTTCTCAAGCTGTTTGTACTTTTGCACATTCAAATTTTTACAGTGATGAATGCGTGTTAATTTCACAAAGTCATGCCTAGGTTAAGGGATTGGATAATCAATAGATATGGATGCTAATATACCAAGACACTCACCTAAAATACAAAAGATAATCATTTAAATCTCTAATAAATACCCACCTTGCCACTACTGAATCGACATAGACAAAATGAGCACTTATGCAAATATTTGTCTATATTTTTAGTTATAGTTAATTACTCTCCTCCGAGAAGACCTTTCCATGGGTTAGACATTAAGTCATCTTGATCTTCAATAGTGACTTTAATTTCATCATTCAATAATTGTCTAATCAAATGAACCTTATCATCTGGGATGAGCATCAGTTGAGCATTTAGTCCTGCCGCAATAATTTCTAAGGTATCTAATCGAGGATTGCCTTGACTTTCCAGTTTTTGGTACTGCTGTCTTGAAATGCCTGTACGTGATTGCATATCAACTTGCTTTAAACCCAATAGGGTTCGTCTTTTTTTGACTTGCTGTAGTAAAGACTTATTTAGTGTAGACATATTTATTGCTTTTTGGTGGTATAAGAAGCATATTAGTTGCTTTTTTATTAAGAAGCAATGACAGAAATTATTAACAGGCTCCGCGGCATCAATATTTAGGATCTAGGCAAGCTGATCTTGTTTAACATAAGCCACTTAGTAGTAGCTAATACTATCTTTTGTTTTGGAGTTTTTTTTATCTTGTATGATTGATACTTTGGAGCATCATCTACACGGTTTTTTGTTCACAGTTTTGAAAGAGCACTTTTGTAAACTTACTTTTTTAAGTATAAAAATTTCTTATGAAGTAAAATATTGAATAAAACAACAATAAAAAAGCCCCAGTCATTCAACTGAGGCTTTTAGAATCTGGAGCGGGAAACGAGACTCGAACTCGCGACCCCAACCTTGGCAAGGTTGTGCTCTACCAACTGAGCTATTCCCGCATGCGGTGTATAATACATGATGCAAAAATAGGGTCAATCCATTTATGCAAAAAATTAGCTTAATTGCATAAATAAACGACATTTTTTAGAACAACTGGCGATGAGATCGCCAAATTTAAGTAGAAAAACACGCTGTAACAGCACCAAGCACGAATGATTCTGCCAAAGTGCTGAGAATTGTATAGAACGCAGTTATACTGCTAGGCAGCCTTTAAACCATTTTGGGAAATACAATCATGAGTTTAGAACAACAATTGTTGCAACGCTTAGCTGCTTTAAATCCAAGTCATTTAGAAGTTGTGAATGAATCTGCAGGGCATGGCGGTTATTTCCCAGGAAAAGAATCCCATTTTAAAGTGGTGATGGTCAGTGATGTTTTTCAGGGCTTACGTTCGGTACAACGTCATCAAAAAATTTATGCCGCTGTGGGTGATCTACTCGCGCCAAATAAAATTCATGCGCTTGCGATTCATGCCTTTGTTGCCTCTGAGTGGCAAGGCCAAGATACGTCAAGCCCTGAATGTGCACATGCACCAAAAGATGCGTAAGGGAAGGCTATAGATGGAAAATTTATCAATGCTGAACAATATTCACGTTGCTGCAGTGGCTTTGTTGCTGTTGGTGATTGTGGTGCGTGCCATGACTTTATTTAAAGGTACATTGAACCACTCTCCAAACCCTAAAGCATGGAAAGTCTTTGTAGCTTTGCAGCATTCGGCACTCACGCTGATTGTGGTGACAGGAGTCATTGCCTTATTTCTGAAGGATTTTCAGGTCGAAGCTTGGTTTTATGCCAAAATTATTTTATTTTTTGTGATGCTTTCTTCTTTGATTAAAGCGTATAAAAAAGATGAGCGTATTTTGCTGGTGCAGCGCCGTGTTGGCTGGGGACTGGCCCTGATTGCTTTCATTGCCATTTTAGGTTTGGTTATGCTTAAACCAAGTTTTGGCTAGGGCAAGTTTAAGGATTGTTAGACACTATGCGCCAACAATCATAGCGGGTCGGTTAAACTGAACATATAACAAGAACTGAAGTCATTCAACGAGGGGCGACAATGCGCACACGTGTGGTGTTTAATCAGAAAGGTGGTGTTGGAAAATCCAGTATTACCGTCAATTTGGCTGCAATCAGTGCGCATCAGGGTTTAAAAACATTGGTGATTGACCTCGACCCGCAAGCCAACTCCAGCCAATATTTATTGGGTGATGATGCCACTTATTCTGCCGACAAGCCTGCGCTTGAACCCAACATCGAAAATTACTTTGAAGAAGTGTTGGGTGCAAATCAATCCAAAGGCTTATTAGGCAATGCTTTAGGCTCAATTTTAAAAAACCGCAGCAAAGGTTTAGAAGCCTATGTGCATCAATCGCCATTTAAAAATTTGGATGTAATCCCTGCGAGTCCGCAATTGGGCGGTTTGGCACACGCACTTGAATCGAAACATAAAATTTACAAACTGCGCGATGCCTTGCAACAATTGTCCGATCAATATGACCGTGTATTTATTGATACCCCACCTGCATTTAACTTTTTTACGCTCTCTGCCTTAATTGCGGCAGATCGGGTGCTCATTCCTTTTGACTGTGATGTCTTTTCTAAACGTGCCTTACAAAGCTTGATTGAAAATGTTTTGGAAACTCAGGATGACCACAATGCAAACTTGCAAATTGAAGGCATTGTGGTGAATCAATATCAAGCACAGGCCAAGTTACCGCGTGAAGTGGTGCAGCAACTTAAAGATGAAGGTTTACCTGTTTTGAATAGCATGTTGCCGCCTTCGGTGTTGATGAAAGAATCACATCATAAAAATTTGCCATTAATTCATTTGGCAACAGATCATAAATTGACGCAGGCCTATCAATCGTTGTTCAATGAAATTGAGCAAGCGTGATACAGAGGTAGACATGAAAACATTTGCAATTGGTCTTGTCGCGGCAAGTAGTTTATTGCTGGGGGCTTGTGCGACCACAGTGAAACCTAGCTATGTGTCGCCTACACATTATCAGGCTTTGAATTGCCAACAATTACAAAGCGAATATAACCGTATTCAGCAATATATTGAAAGCGGTGTCGAAGCGCCGAAACGTACAGGTGTTGGTGTAGGTATCGGTTTAGGCGGTGGTTGGGGAAGCCGTGGCGGTTGGGGCGTTGCACCGAGTGTTTCAGTCAATATGGGACAGTCATCCAATACTAAAAGAACAGAACTGGCACGTCTTTTAGGTGAACAAGAAGCCATTGTACAAGCAGCAAAATTTAAAGCTTGCCCGATTATTGTTAAGCCCAAACCTGTAACATCTTAAATTTTAGGATTTGCGAATATTTCGTCCGTGGTGCTGCCATTTGTGCAGCACCATTGCTTAAAAAATGTAGCAAGATAATTCAAGGTTGATCTCAATCTAATATTTTAAAAACAAAAACTTAATTTTATTTTCTGTTCTATTTATACCCTTGGGTCAGTCCTGCCAGATAGAAAAACTTGTCATTTTCAATGGCTTTCATATAAGGTGTGCTCCTATTTTTGATTTGCATGCTCTGGTGTTTATGATTGAAAGTTGGCTCTTTGTCCTAGCAATGATTGCGGTCTTGATGATTCCTGGCCCGACCAATGCGCTATTGGCAAGCTCAGCCCACCAACAAGGCATTGCCAAAACCAGTCTGCTGATTCCCGCAGAGTTTTTTGGTTATATGTATGCCATTAGTCTGTGGGCGTTATTCATTCATTTGAGTGCGCCAATTTGGCCTTATTTAATTGATATACTGCATGTTTTAAGCGCAGGCTATGTGTTTTGGATGGCTTTTCATTTATGGAAGCAGTCACATTTAGAGCAACATTGTCAAAAACACTCTGCCATTCGCCCTGCACAATTATTTTTTTCGACTTTTAAAAACCCGAAAGCCTTGTTATTTGCGGCAGGTATTTTGCCTACAGAAACATGGGATAACCCGACCAACTTTGCCATGGTCTATGTCTTATTTGGTCTGATTTTATTGCCAACAGCGTTATTTTGGATGTCTTTTGGGCGAGCAGTTTTGGCGCGAGAAACCAATAAAGTGACGGCAGATTTGTTATATAAAGGCTCGGCTTTGCTGTTGGTGGTGTGTATGCTGCCAGTGGTAGCACGTTTTTTCTAAAGATTTAGAGATTTTTGGTGAGTTGAGCACTCATCTCACCTATTTTGAATGGATAAGGGCAGCACTGTTCAACAGGCATGCCCAAAGAATTTCACAACTTAAGCAGTTTTTTTCTTGAGTTTTTGGCGAATAAAACCAATCACCCCAGGCAAGACACTTAAAATAATAATGCCGAAAATTAAATGGGTGAAATTGTCTTTCACAATTGGCATATTGCCAAACAAATAACCGAGTGTAATAAACGACGCGATCCAGCAAAAAGCGCCAATTACGTTATAGGTTAGGAAGTATTTATAATTCATGCTGCCTGCACCCGCCACAAAGGGCGCAAAGGTACGCGCAAAAGGCACAAAACGCGCAAAAATAATGGTTTTTCCGCCGTGTCGCTCAAAAAACTTCTGGGTTTCGATCAAATGTTTTTTATTGATAAAACGTGATTCCAGCTCAAAAACCCGTGGACCAATATATTTACCAATGTGGTAATTCAAGGTGTCACCGAGTACCGCAGCAGTAAACAATAAAATACCCAAAATCCACGGATCCATCACTCCTGTCGATGCAGCCAGTGCGCCTGCTGCGAACAGCAAACTATCGCCAGGTAAAAACGGCATGACCACCAAGCCTGTTTCTACAAAAATAATCAGGAATAAAATAGCGTAAATCCATACCCCATATTGGGTGATGAATTCGAGCAAATGTTCATCGACGTGTAAGATAAAATCAATCAGTTCCATGGGGAAAAAACAAGCGAAAGTGTGCCCAAATCCTAGCAGTCCACAGGCGGAAAGTCAGTATGAAAAGGTAAATAATTTTCACAGTGATTTTAGGGATGCTAGACCAGCCACATCGGTTCTTTTTCGTTGCATAGATGCAACAACATGTCTTTTAAATGCGTATTTATCCTGAATTTTGAAAAAACTAAGATGTATTTGTCTTCAAGAATGAATCAAAAATATAGGTGATCTGATGTTTAATCCAAATGTTGTGTTAAAAAGTGTGGTCGAAAAAGCAAGTGTGCAAGCCATTGTAAGTTTATTTGCACGTGCTTTTTTAGCGTATTTATTTATTGTATCTGGTTGGGGAAAAATTGCAGGCTATGATGCAACAGTGGGCTATATGCAAGCTATGGGTGTTTCAGGTTCATTGCTACCTTTGGTGATTTTGCTAGAACTTGGTGGTGGTTTGGCAATTCTATTCGGTTTACAAGCACGTGTCGTGGGTTTGGGTTTAGGTGTTTTTAGTCTTTTAACTGCATTTTTATTCCATGCTGCACCAGAAGATGCGCTGAATTTTATGAAAAATATTGGTTTGGCTGGCGGTTTCTTCTACATCATGCTTTACGGTGCAGGCAAAATAAGTCTAGACCATCTTTTGGAAGCAAAAAAGTAAGTCATTGATTTCCACATCAGCTCAACAATTTAAGCAATCTTCAAGAAGGTTGCTTTTTTTATGCCATAGAAAATGCATAGTCTTTTAAAACTTAGAGTATGTGGTCACTGCAATATCACGAAGAAAAATAGCCATTTTTAGGATTGTCTGAATAGTGTGCGCAAGGCGTGGAAAAATGCTAGAATAGCGCGCTTAATTCGTTTGCCTTTCTATAGTTGTTTGTCATGACTACCAATACTCAAATTACTGAAGATCGTATCCTGATTCTGGATTTCGGTTCGCAATATAGCCAGCTGATCGCACGTCGTGTTCGTGAAGCGGGCGTATATTCTGAAATGTATGCCTACGATATGTCGGAAGAAGACATTCGTGCATTTAATCCAAACGGTATTATCTTATCGGGTGGACCTGAAAGTGTTCACCAAGCGGGTAGTCCACGCGCACCTGAAATTGTATTTAACTTAGGCGTACCTGTACTGGGTATCTGCTATGGTTTACAAACCATGTCAGAACAACTGGGCGGTAAAGTTGAAGCGGGTTCAGTACATGAATTCGGTTATGCCGAAGTCGATATTTTGGTACGTGACAAACTGATTGGTAACTTGCAAGACCGTGAAAACCAATTGCACGTTTGGATGAGCCATGGCGATAAAGTGGCACGCATTCCAGAAGGCTTCCAAATTACGGCTAGCACACCAAGCTGCCCTGTGGCGATGATTTCTGATGAAACACGCCGTTTCTATGGGATTCAATTCCACCCAGAAGTAACGCACACGGCTAAAGGTGCAGAATTACTGTCTAACTTCGTACATCAAATTTGTGGATGTCGTGGTTTGTGGACACCAGAACACATTATCGACTTGCGTGTAGAGCAATTACGTCAGCAAATTGGCGATGAAAAAGTATTGCTTGGTTTGTCGGGCGGTGTGGATTCTTCTGTGGTTGCGGCATTGTTGCATAAAGCCATTGGCGATCAATTAACGTGTGTATTTGTAGACAATGGTTTGTTGCGCTTGAACGAAGGCGATCAAGTGATGCAAATGTTTGCAGAAAACATGGGGATTCGCGTGATTCGTGCCGACGCTGAACAGCGTTTCTTGGGTGCATTGGCTGGCGAAGTTGATCCAGAGAAAAAACGTAAAATCATTGGTCGTGAATTTATTGAAGTTTTTGCCGAAGAAGCACGTAAGCTGGATGGCGTGAAATTCTTGGCACAAGGTACGATTTACCCAGACGTGATTGAATCTGCAGCCAGCAAACAAGGCAAAGCGCATGTGATTAAATCACACCACAACGTGGGTGGTTTACCAGAAGATTTAGCTTTTGAATTGGTTGAACCATTACGTGACTTGTTTAAAGATGAAGTTCGTAAACTTGGCACCACTTTAGGCTTGCCACACAGCATGATTTACCGCCATCCATTCCCAGGTCCAGGTTTGGGCGTGCGTATTTTGGGTGAAGTGAAAAAAGAATATGCAGACATTTTACGTCTAGCTGATGATATTTTCATGCAGGAATTACGTGCAAGTGGCTGGTATGACAAAACAGCTCAAGCATTTGCAGTATTCCAACCTGTAAAATCAGTTGGTGTCGTAGGTGATGGCCGTCGTTATGCATGGGTAATCGCACTACGTGCCGTAGAAACAGTGGACTTTATGACTGCACGTTTCGCACACTTGCCGTATGATTTGGTTGACCGTATTTCAACGCGCATCATGAATGAAATTGCAGAGGTTTCACGTGTGGTTTATGACGTATCATCTAAACCACCTGCAACCATTGAATGGGAGTAATTCAGGGATTTCGCGAAGCACTGCTTCGTGCCTGAATTACGCCAAGCGCTATGTGCGCGGCAGTCGGGGTTTCAAGCAGCACTGCTGCTTGCCAGTTTTACGACATGAGCCCATTTTAAAGCACGGCTTTTAAAATGGGTGCAAGATGCTTGCGGCAGCTAGCTTTCCTCTTGCACATAAAAAAAGAGCACTCCATGTGCTCTTTTTTATGCCTGCTAAACAATCCAAGATTTAATTTCTTTTTTTACCGTAGATTTAGGGGGCTCAGGCATCCCCACATCAAAACTGATGACACAATTTCGTCCACGTTGTTTGGCTTGGTATAAGGCCAAATCGGCTTCTTTAATTAGGGTCTGTAAGTCGGTTTGTTGTGGTTTTAAACTGGATACTCCAATGGAGACAGTGAAATTAAAACATTTTTTATCAATGCACATTTCATGCTGAGCAATTTTTTGTCTTAAGCGTTCTGAAATCATCAGTGCTTCATCTAAGCTGGTTTCACTAAGCAGAGCGATAAACTCTTCACCGCCAAAGCGTGCCAAAATATCCTTGCGGCGCATTTCTTTACGAGCAATGTCTGCAATATTTTGTAAGACCCGATCTCCAATATCGTGCCCATAGGTATCGTTAATTTGTTTAAAAAAGTCGACATCAAACATTAGTAAGCAGACCGATTCAGATTTAGGCCATGCATGAATTTTGTGTTCTGCCATGTGTACAAACTGACGTCGGTTATTGAGTTGGGTCAGTTCATCGGTGTGTGCCAAGGCTTGCAAGGTATGAAAATTCCAGTCATCCAGCAAACTGCGTAAAAAGTGATGGCGGGCATTTAGGGTGTTGATCCAACTGATATACAAACTCAACAAACATACAGGGATATACACCACCATAAAAACTAAGGCATCCTGCAAATTGGTGAGGGAAATCACCCCCAAAAACATGAGTACGCTCATGACCAATGAATTGTAGACCGCAGGGCGGAAACGCACTTGAATACATAGGTTCGCCATGAGCACAAAAATGACCGAGGCATACACATAAGTGGAAATCCAAGGGCTTTGTGATTGCGACAGGATATAGAACCAAATACCGCAGCACAGTGTGGCGCTGACCGGTAAAATTAAATCTAGCAGGCGAATATCTTTGATCAATTTAAAGCAGAAATAATTGCCAATCAGCGCCAATACAACAGCACTGAGACGGAGTGTGGCCGAGAGTGTAGTGACATCTGGAATGATGAAATAATCGATAAAGAAATACAGCAGGAACGTCATTTGCCCAATGTAATTGACTTGGCGTAAATAACGACGCTGATGTAAATTCTGGTGTTGATAAAAATGTGTTTCAAATTGCGGCGGGAGTTGCGCAGCAGGGTGCTGCAATGCTTTTTCAATTGCTTGTCGGTTTTCAAGATCACACTCAGTTGTTTTTAAAAGTTTTTCTGAGGCTTCCTGATTGCTTAAAATCTTCGAACGGGTCTGTTCCCCCATTCGAGCTTTTACAGACATAGCGATATTTACTCAAATTGACAACTTATAGTGAGGATTATGCGCAAAATGCAGAAAAAATAACCTCCCTAAATTTGGGTATTTTCTCTATTTTTTTTAAATTTTGGTCAAAATTATGCCATATATTTTAAGGTGTAGTTCAAGTTTGAACCATAAAAATCAGAACAACAAATTTCATCTTGCTCTTCGTTAGTGATTTACTATATTTAATAGTCAAGGAATTTACAGAAATATAAGAGGTATAGGATGAGCAACAGCAATTATACCGAGCTTTCCAATTCAGACGATTGTGATAAGTACGTCAAGCAATTTATACAGGAATTTCCACTGCGTAGTGCTGAAATTGGGCAGGGAACTTTAATTAAACGTGCTTTACCGAGTCGGCATAAACGCATGATTGGGGCATGGTGTTTTCTAGATCACGCAGGTCCTGTTAATTTTCCACAAGGTGAAGGCTTAGATGTCGGGCCGCATCCACATATTGGTTTGCAAACATTCACCTGGATGATTGAAGGCAGCATTATGCATACCGACAGTTTGGGTACTAAGCAATTGATTCGTCCCAAACAGGTTAATTTAATGACCGCGGGTTATGGTATTTCACATACCGAAGTTGCTCCCGACACCGAAACACACATGCATACAGCGCAACTGTGGATTGCTTTACCTGATGATCAGCGCAATATGGCGCCACGTTTTGATCATTACCCTGACTTGCCTGTGGTTTTGCTAGATGGAGTGGAATTTACCATCTTAGTTGGTGAATTTTTAAATACCACTTCACCAGTATTAGTACATAGTGAGTTGCTAGGGGTAGATATTTATAGTGAAACCAGCACGACAACCCGTTTGCCGCTGAATCCTAAATTTGAATATGGTTTGATGATGCTGGAAGGCACAGCCACTGTGCATGGGCATGAATTAAACGATGAAAATATGCTGGTGCTTGAACCGGGCTTAACCGAAATTCAGCTAGATTTACATGCGGGTGCGCGTCTGTTGCTATTGGGCGGTTTACCTTTTGAGTCGCCAATTTTGTTGTGGTGGAATCTCGTCGGTCGTACCCAAGAGGAACTCAGCATTGCACGTGAGCAATGGGTCAATCATGATCCTCGTTTTGGCACAATACCAGACTACGATGGACCACGTTTAGAAGCGCCGACTTTCCCCGCAAAAATGCGTGCATCAAAATAAATGATGGAATATCAATCTATAGGGAGCATCTTATGGCCAAGATTGGCACAGCACAGGTACGCAGTTTAGACACGGCATGGCAAGGTCAGATCCAAAGTGGTCAGCACCAATGGAAGGTAGATGAGCCTGAAAAGTTAGGTGGTCAAGATGCAGGTCCTGCACCTTATGATCTGTTATGTAGCAGTTTGGTCGCTTGCACCATGATTACCTTGCGTATGTATGCACAGCATAAGGGTTTGGATTTTGGCAAAATTCAGGTCGAGGCGGACTTCTTTACCAATCAGGAAGGGCAGGAGTGGATTGAACGCCGTGTGCAAACTGAAGCAGCGTTAGATGCAGAATTACAGCAAAAAGTACTGAATATCTGTCAAAAAACACCTGTGACGAAAACCTTGTTACGCAGTGTGGAAATTCGTACTGAATTGGGTTAAACCTAGAGTTGAATCCGTCTCTTATAAAAAGGCATGCAGGACATGCCTTTTTATAATGTTGCGTGAAACAGAAGATATAACAATCACTTAAAACAGATGTAATAAAAACAAAATAGGACGTTTATGATTACTTTACACCACCTTGATCAATCCCGCTCTTTCCGCATTTTGTGGGCGCTCGAAGAGCTGGGTTTGGACTATGAAATCAAGTTTTACCACCGTCAGCCCAATTTAAGTGCGCCCAATGAATTGAAGCTGATTCACCCATTGGGTAAAGCACCAATTTTGACGGATGCAGAGCAGACCATTGCAGAATCTGCAGTCATTTTGGAGTACTTGCAGCAGCATTATGATACTCAAAGGCAGTTTAAACCGCAGCAGGCTTCAGCACAGCAAGCATATCAATACTGGATGCATTATGCCGAAGGCTCGCTAATGCCATTGTTAGTGATACAATTGGTGATAACCAATGTGCCGCAGCATGTGCCATGGTTAGTTCGACCAATGGCGCAAAAAATTACTGCAGGTGTTAAAGCAGGGTTTATTCAGCCTCGTTTAAAAGATCATATTGCTTATTTAGAAGATTATTTGGGCAAACATGATTATTTTGCAGGGGATTTTTCTTTTGCCGATATTCAAATGGGTTTCCCGCTCCAAGCATTGCAAAGCCGTACCGGGCATCATTATCCACAGATTGCGGCTTATTTGGCACGCGTGGAACAGCGTCCTGCATTTCAGCGTGCACGCGAACGTGAGCAGCAGTTAATGCAAATCTAGCGATGATTTTTGTGAGTACATCGTTCTATAGACCTAAAAAAAGATGCCGAGGCATCTTTTTTTAATTGATTTTGGTCGATTGATAACAATGAGGCTTAGCGTTTCACGACAATTGAATCAATTCCACTATGCTGCAAAGTTTGCTGAGCAATCACTGCAGCATCGGCTGAATCATAAGGGCCTGAAATCACCCGATACCAAGTTTCACCACCTTCTACACTTTTCACTACATCTGCCGATAAACCATTCAAAATAATTTCGGCACGACGTGCATCTGCAGCATCTGGGTCGGTATAGCTACGCACTTGTAGAATATAGCTGGCTTGTACCACAGGGGCAGGCATTTCTGTCAGACCAACATTGGCTTCGCTGGCCGCTGGCGCCTCTACAGCAGCAGGCGCTTCAACAATGACTACGGTATTCTGTTGCTGTGTTTCAGGCACCGCTTGCTCAGGAATTGGGGTAACCTGTTGCTGTGGCAGCAAATCATAAAAACGATAGTCTTTGTTGGTATCTTCCTGATAATGCTCAGAATTGATTTGCCCTTTAGGCTGTACAGGTGCCCACGGTTTCCATAGCATTAAGGCTACAGCAAAACACAACACGATTAAAATCACCACGAGTGTGCCTAACCACGTTGGAATTAGTGGTTTTTTGGGCTTATTCGGTCGTTCAGATACACCGCGTTGCGTTTTTCCAAACACGTGGACTTCCTCTTGTTATGCTTTTATTTGGCTTTTACATTGTTTCTGGTGCAGAGACACCTAATAATTCTAAACCATTACGCAAGACTTGTTGTACGTTTACTGAAAGCAATAAGCGTGCTTGAGTCAAGGCTGCATCATCATTCAGAACTTTATGCTCATTGTACCAACCGTGGAACAATGCTGCTAATTCTTTCAAATAGTTACCTACCTGATGCGGTTCGTGGCTGTTGGCAGCACGTACTAAAATTTCAGGATACGCAGCCAGTTTGGCTAAAATTTCAGTTTCAGCATCTAGCTCAAGTTTAGCGGCAAACTGACGTGCAGTTGTCGCATTAAAATTCAATTGCGTAGCAGCAGCTTTTTCGAGCATACGACAAATACGTGCATGAGCATATTGAATATAGTAGACCGCATTGTCTTTACTTTGTGAAACGGCCAAATCTAGGTCAAAGTCAATGTGCTGTTCAGATTTGCGCATGACGTAATAGAAACGTGCAGCATCGTTGCCGACTTCTTTACGCAAATCACGCAAGGTCACGTACTGACCTGAACGGGATGACATTTGTACCATTTCACCACCACGCCATAAGCTCACGAACTGCACTAACAGTACCGTTAATTTTTTCGAGTCGTAGCCTAGTGCATCAATGGCCGCTTTCACACGTGAAATATAACCGTGGTGATCTGAACCCCAAATATCAATTAGGTCTGTGTAGCCACGTTGTAATTTATTCAGGTGATAAGCAATGTCTGAAGCAAAGTAAGTGGTTTGACCATTGCGGCGTTTCACCACACGGTCTTTTTCATCGCCAAATGCGGTCGATTTAAACCAGATATTGCCGTCTTGTTCGTATAGATAACCACGTTGATCTAGTGTTTGCAGAGCTTCATCAATTTTTTCAGTCAATGACGCTTCGCTAAACCATTGGTTAAAGGTGACACCAAACTCGCCCAAGTCATCTTTAATGTCGGCCAAAATAGCATTCAGCGCAGCCTGATGGAACACGCGATAATCATCACCCAAGAGCGTTTGTGAATTGAAAATCAAACCATCAATGTGTTTTTCTTTGTCGCCCGACAAGACCACTTTGTTGCCATCGGCATCGAGTTCTGCCGCATATTGCACATCTTCAGGCACATTGTTATATACATCTGCAACAGGGCGTACATGGCGTTCACCATCCTGTTTTAAAATGCTTTGTGCGATGTCTTTAACGTAGTCACCCTGATACGCATTTTTGGGGAACACCAGCGTTTGACCTGCCAGTTCCAAATAACGCAAGTAAGTTGAAGTCGCCAAAATATCCATTTGACGGCCAGCATCATTGACATAGTATTCACGGTCAACTTTAGCACCTGTGGCTTCAAGTAAATTGGCAACTGTCATACCATAAGCAGCACCACGACCATGACCCACGTGTAGGCTTGAGGTTGGGTTAGCAGAAACGAACTCGACCTGAATGCGTTTTTCTGCATTGATTTGGCTGCGTCCAAATTGTTGTTTTTGTGCTTGAATTTGATCTAAAACACTAAAACGCTGGTCGGCATTTAAAAAGAAGTTAATAAAACCAGGGCCTGCAATCTCTGCTTTGCTGATGTCTGCAACTTCAGGCAGAGCAGCAAGAATTTTTTCGGCTAAATCGCGTGGCTTCATGCCTGCGGCTTTAGAGGCAATCATGGCAATATTTGATGCGAAATCACCGTGGCTGCGGTCTTTGGTACGGGTTAAATTACTCGTATTGTTCCAGTCAGATGGGAGTACACCTTCAGCTTGAAGGGATTGCACTGCATGATCGAGCGCTGCTTGTATTGCCGTATTCATATTTAGTCGAAAAATAGATGTGCAGAAAAACGCTAAATATAGCAAATTTCAGGGGCTTTAGGGGAGTGCAATTGTATGCTTTATCGAATTTCAGAGATTGTAGCTAAGCATGAACAAATTGCCTGAAAAATCATCCTTTAAGCAAGCAATTCATGGCATAGTATGCGGCATTCAGTGAGGCGAAAAGGCTAGAGCATGAAACAACGTGCAATGATTTTTGGCAATGTACCCAAATTACCCATGAAATGGGCCACGGTGGTAATGCCTTTCTTTTTATCATGTTTGATGAGTGGCATCATTTCGTTGATTAATATGATCCGAAATTTGGGCTGGATTGAGGGATTTTTTACCCTGTGGTTGCATAACTGGATGATTTCTTGGGCGTTTGCTTTTCCAGTCGTATTATGTGTGCTGCCTTTGGTGCGTAAGTTCACTGGCTTAATTGTAGATATGACGCCACTGCAACCACCCAAATAAATTAGGTTCGATGCCTATATAACATGGGCTATCAGAAATAAAAATCATTCAGATTTGGTTATCAAACTTCTAAATGCCCCCTTTGCTGCAAAAGGGGCTAAGCTAGTCAGATGTCAGATGGTGCATCTCAATCCATGCGCCATCAGCAACCGATTAGAATGAGATGAACAATGACAACCGCAAATTTGCAGCAGAAACGTCCTTTATATATTCCCTATGCGGGCAACGGCCTTTTAGAATTGCCTTTATTAAATAAAGGTTCTGCATTTTCAGAAGAAGAACGCACCCGTTTTAACTTGCATGGCTTAATTCCACATGCAATTGAAAATATTGAAGAACAAAGCCAGCGTTCGTATCAGCAATATTCTGCTTTTAGCGATGCCATCAACAAGCATATTTATTTGCGCAACATTCAGGACACCAATGAAACCCTGTTTTATCACCTGATTGAACAGCATTTGAGTGAAATGATGCCTATTATTTACACCCCAACTGTAGGCGAGGCATGTCAGCGTTTTTCCGATATTTACCGCCGTCATCGGGGTATTTTTATTTCCTATCCAGACCGTGCCCATATTGATGATATTGTACAAAACATCAATAAAAAGAATGTCAAAGTGATTGTGATTACCGATGGTGAGCGTATTTTAGGCTTGGGTGATCAGGGCATTGGCGGCATGGGTATTCCAATTGGAAAACTGTCTTTATATACAGCATGTGGCGGTATTAGTCCTGCCTATACCTTACCCATTACCTTAGATGTAGGCACCAATAACCCACAATTACTGAATGATCCGATCTATATGGGCTGGAATCAGCCACGTATTAGTGGTGAGGAATACTATCAATTTGTCGATCAGGTGATTGATGCGGTGAAACGCCGTTGGCCAAAGGCATTGATTCAGTTTGAAGATTTTGCTCAGAAAAATGCCATGCCCTTGCTGAATAAATATCGTGATCAGATTTGCTGTTTTAATGATGATATTCAGGGCACTGCTGCTGTATCTGTGGGCAGTTTAATTGCTGCATCACGTGCGGCAGGCAAGCAGCTGAAAGATCAAACCATTGCCTTTTTGGGCGCGGGTTCTGCAGGATGTGGTATTGCCGAGCAAATTGTGGCGCAAATGGTGGTGGAAGGCTTAAGCGATGCTGAAGCACGTGCTCGTGTGTATATGGTGGATCGTTTTGGCTTATTCACCAGCAATCAGCCAAACTTGCTCGATTTCCAACGTAAATTGGCACAAAGTCCTGACCGTGTTGCACATTGGGGCAATCCTGAAGGTGTGATTTCTCTGTTGGACGTCATTCAAAACGCCAAGCCAACGGTATTGATTGGGGTTTCGGGGCAACCGGGTTTATTTACTGAAGAGGTGATTAAAACCTTGGCTGCCAATTGCGAGCGTCCAATTGTGTTGCCATTGTCAAACCCAACCTCACAAGTTGAAGCATTTCCTGCCGATATTTTGGAGTGGACTGAAGGCAAGGCCTTAATTGCAACAGGTAGCCCATTTGAGCCAGTGAACTATCAGGGCAAACTTTATAATATTTCCCAATGCAATAACTCGTATATTTTCCCAGGTATTGGCTTAGGGGTAATCGCTGCAGGGGCAACACGTGTGACAGACAGTATGTTAATTGCATCCAGTAATGCGCTGGCGGACTGCTCACCATTGTTGCAGGATCCAAATGCAGATTTATTGCCTGATTTAAATGAAATTCAGCAGGTGTCTAAATTTATTGCATTTAGAGTCGCAAAAGCAGCAATGGATGCAGGCGTTGCAGCTGTCATGAGTGATGAGGCATTACGAGAGGCAATTGAGGCTAATTTCTGGAAGCCTGAATATCGTGATTATAAACGTGTGACGTTTTAAGCAAAATTCATTCGTGTATTGTTAATGAAATAAGCCACAAGGCGTGTTATTGCACGCCTTGTTTTTATTTGGAATAGGATGGGGTTTGCGATGTGATTACTTGGAATTTAAGTCTTCAACTCACACTAAGCAATATAGTTCTGTTTTGGATTTAAATCGGCACAATTCAAAGGATTTAAGGCACATTGCAATTCATCAATTTGCTGCTCACTGACATAGCCTTGTCCAATCAGGTATTTTGCAACGTGGTCATCTCTCAGGCTTATAAACGCAGCATCGTACACGCCTAAATCGACAAATAAGGCTGCCGTTTCAAGACTGTTAAAACGGTCTAAATACACGTCATTGCCATACAGTAGAAAAATATGTTCAGTGGGTGCATGCGCATCGACTTTTAAGCGTTCTGCCAGCTCAAAAGGTGAGGTTTTAATGAACAGCAAATCGGACAATTCATCAAATTGAGCTGTATCGAGTTGTGCCTCATCTGTTTTGACTTTGCCTAACCATGCTTTAAAGACCAGTACCGCACCACCACGTAATAACATACTCCAAATATGTTGGCGGGTAGGTTCATCTAGGCCTTGAGCTTTTTGCTCCAAAAGGCTGAGTAATTGTTGTTCCTGATCTGCAAGTTTCTCGAACAGACCTAAACCTTGAGGTTTATACGCTGCAGGACTAAATACATCAAAGTTTAACTCTTCAAAAACCTGCAAGGCTAAGGGCACAGCACTTTGGTAAATGGTTTCCAAAGCTTGAAGATGAGTGGAACTGAGTTTGCTATTGGGGAACAGTTGATTCCATTGAATTTCGGGTAAGAGCGCATTTACGCCATATTGACGCTGTAGCTGCTGTGTTTGTTCTGCGAGCTGCTGTTCATGGTTCACGGTATTCATGAGATTCTTCCTAAAACGTGAAAACAGGTCGATCAACGCTTAATAGGGCAGGAAATTTGTTTGGATGTGGCTTGAAGATGAATGCGCTGATCATTTCTTGTACTTAGTTATGCGCGCAGATAGTCAATAGATGTATAAGACTAAAGTCTAATGTATTGCAATGTGCTCAGAAAAGCCTTTACAAACTCGGCAATTAAAGAAATTGTAAGCAAGTTTGGGTGTATTTGCTTACGATCTTGTCAGACTTTGCCATAGCGAATCTGACCATGATATTTAATGTGAATTGTAG
Source organism: Acinetobacter sp. YH12136 (assembly GCF_013418545.1). Lineage (NCBI taxonomy): Bacteria > Pseudomonadati > Pseudomonadota > Gammaproteobacteria > Moraxellales > Moraxellaceae > Acinetobacter > Acinetobacter sp. YH12136. Next base: position 42,602 of record NZ_VPBV01000018.1, on the reverse strand, counting down.
CGCATCAAAAGGCAGTGTTTTTGAAAAGTTTGGTCAATTGGTGTGCTGCATCAGGTCAATCGCTGTCAATATTGACAGCAAATGTGTTGGATTTTCATTGTAGCCATATTTCGCTATGTAAAGTGAAGCTTGGTCATCAGACTAACAAATGTAACCAAACCAGAAAATGTAACAAGGTCGGTGCGTTCATCTCAGCTTTATCTCTGTGGGATGAGCGCCCCAAATTAGCCAAAGTTAGGTATGTGAATCAAGTCTCCGAAATTTTCAGACCCGATAACCAAGAACGTAGCGATGCTGGTTTTAATGGTTTTTTCAGCAAGACGATGTTGAGTTCTTTTAAGCGTTGCGGTAGTTCTGGATCAGAGTCAGCAGTAATTAACGCCACAGGTACATCGGCTTGACGATGTTCCAGAATAAAATCTAAACCGATTTTATCGTCATTTAAGTGCTGATCGACCAACCAAACTTGAATGTGCTCACGTTGAATCAACTCAATTGCTTGTTCAGGTTCGGTGGCTTTAAATACGTGATAGCCCCATTTACTCAGCAGGGTCGCCATGCCTTCCAAAATGGTTTCATCATTGTCTAAACACAAAATTTTATAGGCTTTGGTTTTCAACGGCACCACTTGCACAGGTGCAGCCACTACTTTTGGAGCTTCGACAATCGGCACTTCAATCATAAAGCACGAGCCTTTGCCCAATTCCGAATAGACATGCACAGGGTAGTTCAGCAAACTGGTCATACGCTGCACAATCGCTAACCCAAGACCTAGACCTTGCTCACCCCAAGGCGACGTATGTCCGCAACGCTCAAATTCCTGAAACAGTTTAATACGTTGTTCTTCGGCAATACCCGGACCTGTATCCCACACCCCAATTCTAATATGTTGTGGATGTTCTGCAGAACGTAACACGCCCACGACCACACGCCCTTTGGCGGTATAGCGCAGCGCATTGCTGACAAAGTTTTGAATAATACGACGAATCCATTGTGGGTCGGTATCAATCCAGAACTGTACGTCATGCACACGGAATTCAATGCCACGTTGTGCCGCAATGGATTTAAATTGCAGGCTTAAATCGCTGAGTAAGTCATGCAGTGGATAAGCCTGACGTTTCGGCTGAATCGTACCGCCTTCCAAACGGGCAATATCCAATAAGGCCGAGAGCATACTTTCTGCACCATGTAGGGCACGATCCAGTTGTTGTAGAGTTTTACGGTCTTCATCGGACTGAATGCTTTGCTCTAAAGCCGTGCTAAATAAGCGTGCTGCGTGCATCGGCTGCAATAAGTCGTGACTGGCAGCGGCAATAAAGCGGCTTTTGGACATATTGGCTTTGTCGGCTTGTTCACGTGCCAATTGCTGTTCTGCCAAAGCATCGGCCAATTGTTGTGTGCGATCTTGTACCCGTGCTTCAAGTACGGCTTCGTTTTCACGGAAAGCGGTAATATCGGCAAAGGTGGTCACGAAACCACCGCCTTCAATTGGATTACCACGCATTTGAATTACACGACCATCTTTACGGATGCGTTCAAACTCGTGTGCACTGCCCATTTTCATCCAGTGAATACGTTTACGCACGTGTTCTTCAATTGAGCCCGGACCACATTCACCACGTTCTGCGTTATAGCGAATCAAATCGGCAATTGGGCACCCGACATAGACAATATCTTTAGGATAATCAAATAGTTTGAGATATTGATTATTCCATGCTACCAAACACATATTTTCATCTACCACACTCACGCCTTGGGTCATGTGGTCAATCATGGTCATGATTAGGTTTTGGTTAAAGCGTTGCCATTGTGAGGCTTGGTCAAGAATATTCGCAACTTGCCCTAAAGCGAGTCCGTTATTGACCATGGCAGTGGTGAGCAAAGTACGCGCAGATGCTGCACCAATGGTGCCTGCCAAATATTGTTCGGTAAAACGCCACCACATGCCGTTGGCATTGGCATTTTCATTCAGCACCACATTATTTTGCTGACTAAACTGCTCAAAGGCTTGTCGGGTTGGAGATTCGCCTGTAATGCGTTTTGCCAGTGTGATTAAATCGCCTACTTTTAAACGCGCTACATCCTGATGTGAATAGCTGACCTCGTTGCTCATGTTCTGAGTTGGCAAAGGCTTGGTTTCATAATAAAAGAAACTTTCGGCCTGAATCTGTTCTGCCACACTTGGGCGGAAAATACGTGACACCCAAACATATAACAAAATATTTAAACCGAGCGCCCAAACCACCCCATGTGTGAGCGGGGCAAAAGATTCAAAGCCAAGCAAGGCTTCAGGGCGTAACCAGTTGATGCCTAAAGGTCCCAGCAATAAAAATTCACGGGTAAACTCGCTGAACTGACTTGGCAGGCTGCGTAAAATAGTCGGAAGCAGCAGGGTATAGGCCCACATCGCAAAACCAACAATTAAACCTGCATAAACGCCCTGTTTACTGCCACCGCGCCAATACAAACCACCAATCAGGGCAGGGGAGAACTGTGCCACTGCACTAAAGGCCAACAAGCCAAACACAGAAAGCTGATCAATATCGTTAAAGAAGTTGAAGAACAGGAAACCAAGCAGCATCACCGCTAAAATACAAATGCGTCGGGTGAATTTCAGTACCAAAGGTAAGCGCTTGTCATGGCGTGAGAAAATGCCCATACGCCACAAGGCAGGCATGATCAGGTCATTACTCAGCATGATCGACAGTGCTACTGAAGATACCAATAACATTCCTGTCGAGGCGGAGAATCCTCCCAAGAATGCCAACAGCGTTAGCCAGTCTTGGTTATAACTGAGTGGTAAAGACAAAACTGCTACATCTGGGATGGCTAAATATTGCGGAGCTGCGTGCAAGGCCCAACTGGCAATTGGAACAATCGCGATGGTGGTTAAAATCAGATAAACGGCAAACCAGCGGCGCGCACCACGAATATGCTTTTCATCGCGCAGTTCGACCACAGCAACGTGGAACTGACGTGGCAAACAAATAATTGCTAAGGCCGCCAATAAAGTTTGCACCCAAAAAGTTTCAGGCACACCAAACAGTTGTACTTCATGGAAGGTAATTGAAACATCATTGGCAATTTGATGAATATTGTCAGGTGCTTCAAATACAAAGAAGAAAGCCACCGCCAGCAAGGCAAATAGTTTGACAAAGGACTCAAAGGCAACCGCGAGCATTAAGCCGCCGTGTTGCTCGGTATTGGCAATTTGTCGAGTACCAAACAGCATCGCCAAAATAGCCAATAAACCTGTCAGGAATAACACTGCATTGGTGGTACTTTCAACATTGGTGCTTTGATCTAAAACCACTGCGGCACTCAGCGCAATTGCGCGTAATTGCAAAGCCAAATACGGGATAATTGCAATCACCGCCAAAATTGTGACCAGTGATGCCAATGGCCCGCTTTTACCGTAACGTGCAGCAACAAAGTCAGCAATCGATGAAATGGCGTGGTGTTGTCGCACTCGACCTAAACGTCGCCAAATATCATAACCAACAGCGACAAACAGCAATGGCCCTAAATAAATGGGTAAAAAAATGATCCCTTCACGAACGGCTGCGCCCGTTGCACCATAAAAAGTCCATGATGAACAGTACACCCCTAAAGTTAAGCTGAACATGAGCATGCGCCCACGCGTGCTTAAACGACTGGCGTGTTTTTCCCCATAGAAAGCACAGATAAAAAGTAATGCGATATAGAGGGCTAAAACCCCCATAATGAGCCAGCTGTTCATGATGCCTTAAAAGTATCGACAATAGGGCTATGATAGCCTATTCCATTGCCTTTGCGCTGAGGTTGATCATTTTTTTAGCGACCAAAGTCTAAATTGCAAATCGGCTCCAACATTGTTAATTTTAAGTTCGAAATAATTCGAATTAAAAATTTGCGCCTAAGGCAGGGCGCTTGAAGGAGCAGGTTATGGATGAGGTACAAGTAGAACGCATTCTACAAAACCCAAAATTCAAAGAAATGGTTCGCAGAAAAAGTAACCTAAGTTGGACATTAACAGCAATCATGTTGTTTGTGTACGTAGGTTTCATGCTTTTAGTGGGCTATAACAAAGAATTCTTATTGAGTTCAATTTCTGGCGGTGTGACGACTTGGGGTATTCCATTAGGTCTGGGCATTATCGTTTTATCTTTCATTTTATGTGCAGTTTACTCATCAATTGCGAATGGCAAACTTGACCAGTTGAATGAAGAAGCGATGCGTGAAGTTGAAGCAATTACACATGAGAAAGGACCGCACTAAGATGAAATGGAATTCATTGAAAGCACTGGCTGCGTCTACTGTATTAATGTCAGGTATGGCATTTGCAGGACCAGATTTAGGTGCAGCAGAACAGCAGCCAACCAACTGGCCAGCAATTATTATGTTCTTGATTTTCGTGGGCGCAACTTTGTTCATTACTAAATGGGCAGCGAAGCAAACCACGAGTACTAAGGACTTCTATACCGCAGGCGGTGGTATTTCTGGTTTCCAAAATGGTCTAGCGATTGCAGGTGACTATATGTCAGCAGCATCGTTCCTCGGTATTTCCGCAATGGTGTTTATGTCAGGCTTTGATGGCTTGCTATATTCACTGGGCTTCATGGTGGGCTGGCCAATTGTATTGTTCTTGATTGCTGAGCGTTTACGTAACTTAGGTAAATATAACCTTTCTGACGTGGTCTCGTTCCGTCTAGCTGAAAAGCCGGTACGTACTCTTGCAGCATTCAGTTCACTTGTTGTAGTTGCGTTCTATCTGATTGCACAGATGGTAGGTGCGGGTCAGTTAATCAAACTACTCTTTGGTTTAAACTACAACCTTGCTGTAGTAATCGTGGGTCTACTCATGATGGCTTACGTAATGTTCGGTGGTATGTTGGCAACAACTTGGGTACAGATCATCAAAGCGGTGATGTTACTTTCAGGTGCAACTTTCATGGCCTTCATGGTAATGAAAGGTGTGGGCTTCAGCTTCACGAACATGTTCGAGCAATCAATCCAAGTATTCTCTAAAGTACATGACTTGAGCTTGGCAGATGCTGCAAACATTATGGGTCCTGGTAAGCTAGCTTCTAACCCAATTGATGCAATCTCACTTGGTCTTGCATTAATGTTCGGTACTGCAGGTTTACCACACATCTTGATGCGTTTCTTTACTGTAAAAGATGCAAAAGAAGCGCGTAAATCAGTTGTAGTTGCTACAGGTTTCATTGGTTACTTCTACCTATTAACGTTCATCATTGGTTTTGGTGCGATCCTTTATGTATCAAACAACCCACAATTCCTTGATGTTGCGAAAATGGCAGTGACTGGCAAGTTAGAACTTGTTGGTGGTAACAACATGGCTGCGGTGCACTTGTCTGACGCAGTTGGCGGTGACTTGTTCATGGGCTTCATTTCAGCGGTAGCATTCGCAACAATTCTTGCGGTTGTAGCTGGTTTGACATTGTCTGGTGCTTCAGCAATCTCTCACGACTTATACGCTAACGTATTCAAGAAAGGTCAAACGACTCCTGAATCTGAACTTCGCATGTCTAAAATTGCAACTTTAGGCTTAGCAATCTTCGCAATGATCTTGGGTATTCTTTTCGAGAAACAAAACGTTGCGTTCATGGTAGGTTTAGCATTCTCTGTAGCAGCATGTGCAAACTTCCCAGTACTTGTATTGTCTATGTTCTGGAGAGGCTTAACGACTCGCGGTGCAGTGATTGGTGGTGTAGCAGGCTTAGCTTCAGCAGTAACCTTAATTATATTGTCTAAAGCAGTTTGGGTAGATACGCTTCAAATTTCTGACACACCAATCAACCCATTTAACGGTCCTGCGATCTTTGCAATGCCACTTTCATTCTTCTGCTGCTGGTTGTTCTCTATCACTGACAACTCTGCGCAAGCACAAGCTGAACGTAAAGCATTTGATGCACAGTTCGTACGCTCACAAACTGGTATTGGTATCTCAGGTGCATCTGACCACTAAGGTCTGAAACCCCTGAAAAAAAGTCCCAGTCATGGGACTTTTTTTATGTCTGCCTGTTGGCTTGGGTAAGCATACCGATTAATATCTTGAGCATTTATGGATACGGTTATTGAGATATGCAATTTTGATACAGAGTGATTGCATTACATGACTAAATAAGCTGCTATGTTGGATGCAATATAAAAAGAATAGGTAGCAGATATATGTACATATTAGACAATGTCTGGAAAAGGTTTCAGGTCTTGCCTTCGGCATGGCTGTTGTTTTTGCAGTTTGTGATTTTGCTACTTTCACTCTTTTCACATCACAACATGCCCTACAAAGTCATCACTTGGATGGTGGGGGTATTGGTGTTGCTGCTCATTGCTAAAGTGATTCGACAAACGCCAATGTTGAGTGTTTTGGGGCTCAGTTTTGTTTATGCGGCTTTGTTCTTTTCATTCTTTATTTTACTAGGTGTGCGGCATCCTCTTATTTTGGTGATGAGTCATGCTTGTGAAGCTGCAGCCTATTTTAGCGCAGCGTATGGCTTATTGCGCTATATGTTCCATGACCGTTATTTAACCAAAGATGAGCTGTTTGCCGCTGCCGCAGTGTTTACTTTAATTGCTTGGGGTTTTGCTTTTTTATACAGCATTTGCCAGATTCTGATTCCAAATAGTTTTCAGAACCCGAATGTTACAGGTTTACAAAGCTGGTTGGATTTACTGTTTTTAAGTTTTAGTTTGCAATCTGCGACAGGTTTATCTGATCTTATACCGATCAGTCCCGAAGCACGGTTGATTGCCATGTTGCAAATGTTCTGTGGCGTGATGTATTTGGCATTGATCGTGTCACGTTTAATCGCATTGCAGTACATTCGCCACTTACCGCATCATCACCATGATGATTCGGCTGAGTGAAATAGCAGTTCAAATTTTTCATGACATATTTCAGGCATAAAAAAGACGCTCAGATGAGCGTCTTTTTTAACTTCAGTGTCTAATGTGAAATTAGAAACGGAATTTAGCGTTTACACCAACAGTTTGAGTGTCAACAGCTTCGCCTACAGCATTCGCATTTACATAGCTAGCACCAACTGCAACTGCAGGAGTGATGAAGTAGTTTACGTTCGCGCCCCAAGCAGAATCGACAACAGAGTCAGCACTTGTTTCTACATAAGAAGCACCTACGCTAAGCGCTGGTGTTAAGTAAAGATCTGTTTTTAAGTTGTACATAGTATCTTCACCATATACAAGACCTGCTTCAAAACCAACAGCCATATTGGTGCCGTCAATTGCGCCTACGTATTTTGTACGTGCAGTGATTGCATCTTGATCTTGATTGATTGTGCCCGACTCAAGTGCTGCTTTAGCAACACCATTAGCAAGGATGTTGAAAGTATCATAAGAAGTTTGGTCTGCAACGCTTGTATAACCTACAGCAACTAAGAAGTTCGGCGCTACTACTGCACCAAGTTCTAAGGCATAACGGTCGCCTTGGTCATCAAACTCAAGGTTATTTTTGCTGTCATTAATTGTATGGCTATATGCTGCACTTGCATAAACTGGAACCAATTGAGTTGGTACATACGCTTCAGCTTTAGCGCCATATGTGTGAGAAACGATATCTAAACCATCTTCGTCATATTCACCATAGTTGTATGCTAAAGAGAAGTTAGACGCTTGGTTTAAGAATGCAGCTTCAGCCAATGGACCTTTAGTCGCATCAACATTTTTGAAGTAGTAAGTACCTTGAACAGCACCAGTGAAATTCTTATCGTTTACTGTATTGTCGATGTATTCAGATTGACCTTGAACTTCGAATTGGTACGCTTGAGCACCGGTCATGGCTAATAATAATGCAGTGGCTAAACCGAGTTTTTTCATGATAGTTACCAGTTTTGTTAAAAATGGATGAAACATTGATCATTTTAGTGTAACAAATTATTAAATCAATGAACTAAAAGGACTTTATTTAAGAATTAAGTCCAATTGACTTTGTTGTTTAAAAAATATTCAAATAAAATTTTTGCTGTCAACCTAAAAACTGTATGGATAACAAGTCGATATGTTCGTTTTTGCAACAAAAGTAGAAATAATAAGCAAAGCATTAATTGGATTAATCGATCAGTTTTATTGAAATTATCTTTAATAATAATTCTTGGAATGTGAAGAATAACGGAAAAATTCACCTGTTTTAGGGTGAAATCATGATATTTGGGTAAAAAACAAGCAATAAAGAAGGCTTGTTTAGACTGAATTTGAGTGGAATATTTGAATTAATGTGAGTTTAGTCACATTAAATTTTAATATTTGTATAAAAATAAATCAGACTGGTTGACTAGGCTTTACATAAACTGTGATTTATTTCATAATTCCACCATGAAGTCCTACTACTTAAGTCGGGTTTGTAAATTATGTGACTTATCTCATAATTTAACCATCAAATCCTAAGCTTGGTTCATCCAGTAGTGCGATCTGATTCTCCATAATTGTTTGCTTTTTATCTGCCCAACTTTCCCCAAGGTTGGGTTTTTTTTTGCATGTGAAAACGCAAATGGTTTTGCGAAAATTGCACTGATATGGTGCAGTTTGAGGGTGTGATATGATCAAAACCCATAAAAAAATCCCAGTTTTCTTTCAAAAACTGGGATTTTTCGCCAAAATTTGCGGGTAAATTTAGTTTACTGCTGAGGAAAAACTAAACTCGCCCTAATGAGGTGCATTATGCACCCAAATGTTGCATCTGTAAAATATTTTCTGCATGCTGAAACATTATTTTTTGTATTTGTTGTTTTAAGCAAATGGGTCATGGGTATGCGCTTAGAAGTTTTCTTGAATAAGATGCTCTAGTTAGACAGGTTTAAAATATCAGATCCAATTTAGCTGTTATGATTTGGTGATAAAAACTAAATAATTCAAAATATAAGTGAATTAATTATCTTTTTTGTAAGTAATTTAAAGATTGCTCATGTAATATAGTCGCCGATTAAGTGATCAAGTCCACGATTTTGCACAGTTATAATGACGTAGGTAAAACTTAGCATGATGATGAAATTGCGCACAGAGCATATCAGTCAGCGACTGTTGATCTCGATGATCATTATTATCGTGTCATTGCTTTTTATTTGCGTTCCTCTGATGGTGAATAGTTATCAGAGTTATCAAAAAACAAAACGTGCTTTAATTGAAATTTCTGTATTAGGCAAAGTGGCTGAACTGACCAATAGTATCTCGCGTGAACGAGCACCTGCAAACAAAGTCATGTCGAGTTCAGCAGCTGAATTTCAGCAAAATTTACAAGAATTGAAAGCGTACCGTGCTGGCGTGGATCAACAAGTAGAACAGACCATCAATATTTTAAGAAAAGAAGGTTTTATTATCCATGCGCATCATTTATCGCATCAGTTAAAGACTGCTTTAGAACAAGGGCGTCAGGCGGTCGATGAATATGCAGCAACTCCACAGCATTTGCGTAGCTCTCAACAGATGGATCATGCGATTCAAAAAATGTTTGCGGCATGGGACAGTTCTCAGCATGTGCTGAAACACGTCATGCTCGATTCAGTGGCAAAAGACTCATCGGTATCGACCTATTATAGTGTGATTTTTGTTCTTTCAGATTTGCGTGATCAAGCGGGAAGGGTGGCATCCAATATTATTGCCGCGGTAACGTTTGCTGAAAAAATTCCTGAAACCAATTTGGCGAGCTCTTTGCAAACCCAACGCCAAGCTTATTATTTGTGGGATTTAATCCATACCATTTTGCCTGAAGCACATAAAATTCCTGAATATAATATTTTGCATGATCAATTAAAAAAGGAGTTTCTGGATGAGGGAATTCCTATCGTCAATCAATTGATTCAGCAAAGTATTGATGGGCAACCCTATTCATTGACAGGCACTGAACTCACCCAAAAAATGGTGGATAAATTCAACACTGTGGTCAGTTTGCAGTCATTTATATTAGCGCACAGTTTGCAGGTTGCGCACAAAGATTATCATCAAGCTCAGCGTATTTTCATTTTAACCCTAGTAGCGTCAATTATTTCGTTATTGGCTGCGATTTTCACCATGGTCTATGCGCGCTCAAAGGTCTTTATTCCTTTAATTCAGGCACGCAGCCAAATTTTACGCTTGGCAGCTTATGATGATGAAGCTCAAGGGACGCAAAATCCAGACAAGGTAACGCTCTTAGAGGCCATTCAAAAATTAAAACAACGCCTAGAGCAGCGTGATATTTTAGAATTTCAGCTGCGTAATATTGCCAATACCGATGCCTTAACTGGTGTTTCCAACCGTTTGGTGCTTGAGGAATACATCAAATATTTAGAACATCGACCTGAAAAATTGAGCAAAACTGGTCTGATTATTATGGATGTGGATAAATGCAAACACATTAACGATACCTTCGGGCATGTGGTAGGTGACCAAGCTTTAAAATGTATTGCCGATACTCTCAAAGCGCATGTCCGTGCCTCAGACTTGGTGGTGCGTTATGGTGGCGATGAGTTTTTGGTTTTGATTGAGCAAATAGAATTTACTGAGGCGCTGTATTTGGCAGATAAATTGCGCTGCCATATTGTGAATCAAGAAATTTTTATTCCAGAACTGAATGATTATATTCAAGTGTCGGTCAGTGCTGGCGTGGCGGTGGGTGCTGCGTCATGGAGCAGATTGTTGGAAAAAGCCGATAAACACTTATTTAGAGCCAAAGCACGTGGGCGCAATGCCGTTGCTGGTGACTAAGTCACAGTAATTGATCCACGAGCATTTCCGAAGTGATAAAAAGCCTAGAGTGAAAGATTCAGCACAAGTTTGTGCTGAATCTGTATTTAAACTTGAATGGGCTTAAAAACTGAAATAATCTATTTTAGCCTTTTAACATCGGTTTTAAGAATTTTGCGGTATGTGAAATTTTAGATTTTGCGACAGTTTCAGGTGTGCCTTCGGCAATGATTTGTCCACCGCCTGCACCACCTTCAGGGCCTAAATCGACAATCCAGTCTGCAGTTTTAATTACATCTAGGTTGTGTTCAATCACCACAATGGTATTACCCTTGTTGCGTAGCTCATGCAGGATGTCGAGTAGCTTAGCAATGTCATGGAAGTGCAAGCCTGTGGTCGGTTCATCCAGTACATACAAGGTTTTTCCTGTATCTCGTTTGGCCAGTTCACGCGCCAGTTTTACGCGTTGGGCTTCACCGCCAGATAAAGTTGTAGCTGATTGACCAAGGCGGATATAACCCAAGCCAACCTGATTTAACGTTTCCAACCGACGATGAATCACAGGAATGGCATCAAAGAAATGCATGGCATCTTCAACGGTCATTTCCAAAACATCAGAAATATTGCGACCTTTATAACTGACTTCCAAAGTTTCGCGGTTATAGCGTTTACCATGACAGGCATCGCAAGGCACGTACATATCTGGCAAGAAGTGCATGGCAACTTTAATCATGCCATCCCCCTCACAGGCCTCGCAGCGTCCACCTTTAACGTTAAAGGAGAAGCGTCCTGCTGCATAGCCACGTGCTTTAGCTTCAGGGGTTTGCGCAAACAGCTCACGAATTGGAGTGAACAAGCCTGTATAGGTCGCGGGGTTCGAGCGTGGCGTTCGCCCAATCGGGCTTTGGTCAATATCCACCACTTTATCTAAATATTGCAAACCATCAATCGAGTCGAATTTTTCTGCGGTTAATGTAGTTGCGCCATTTAATTGTGTTGCAGCCAAAGGCAACAAAGTACGGTTAATTAGGGTGGATTTTCCTGAACCCGACACGCCTGTGACACAAGTCATTACCCCTAAAGGCAAAGTGAGATCCACTTTTTTCAGGTTATGTCCTGCTGCGCCCATTAGCTTAATTTGTTGTTCGGGATGTGGCGGTTGGGTGCGCGTTTTCGGCACTTCAATTTTTAATTTGCCCGATAAATACTGCCCTGTTAGGGAGTCTGCATGTTCGGCCAGTTCTGCATAGGTGCCTTCGGCAATAATATGTCCACCATGCACACCTGCACCTGGGCCAATATCAATAATATGGTCGGCAGCGCGAATCGCATCTTCATCGTGTTCTACCACCAACACCGTGTTACCCAAGTCACGTAAACGAATCAGGGTTTCCAACAGGCGATCATTGTCACGCTGGTGCAAGCCAATTGAAGGTTCATCTAGCACATACATCACGCCCATAAGCCCCGCACCAATTTGAGATGCCAAGCGGATACGTTGTGCTTCACCGCCTGAAAGAGTTTCGGCGGAGCGTGACAGACTTAAATAATTCAAACCCACCGACACTAAAAAGTGCAGACGTTCACGAATTTCTTTAAAGATTTTATCTGCGACTTCACCTTTAGCCCCTTCAAGATTTAAGCCTTGATAGTAGTCTTCGGCATCGCCAATCGACATTTGGGTAATTTGAGCAATGGTTTTGTCTTTCACGCGGACATTACGAGAGATTTCATTTAAACGTGAACCACCGCAGGCATCACAGGCAGCATTAGATAAATACTGCGCCAAATCATCACGTACATAATTACTTTCGGTTTCACGGTAACGACGTTCTAAATGCGGTAACACGCCTTCAAACGCAATCACACGTTTATGGTGGCGTCCACGTTCATCAGTATAGCTCAGGTCAATTTTGTCTTTACCTGTGCCATACAGGAATTTCTTTTGTGTCACGCTGTCCAGCTGATTCCATGCCGTATCGAGTGAGAGTTCATAATGTGCCGCGACTTTTTCCAGCATGCTGTAATAATACGGACGCTGTCTGTCCCAGCCGCGAATTGCGCCCTGACTAATCGACAGTTCAGGGTTTGGAATCAATTTTTCCGCACTGAAATGGCTACGTGTCCCCAAACCATCACAAGTTGGACAAGCGCCAAAAGGGTTGTTAAATGAGAACAGGCGCGGTTCAAGTTCTGCCACGGCACGGTCACATTGCGGGCAAGAGTGCTTGGCCGAAAAAATACGATCATGTTGTTCCGCATTCATCCACGATAAAATGGCTAAATCGCCACCTAAACGCAGTGCAGTTTCAAAGCTTTCGGCAATACGGTTGCCCAAATCATCTCGGACTTTAAAACGGTCTACCACCACTTCAATGGTATGTTTTTTCTTTTTATCGAGTTCTGGTGGTGGGTCAATGTCCATGACTTCGCCATCAACTCGGGCGCGTACAAAACCCTGACTTTGTAGCTGTTCAAACAGATGCACATATTCGCCTTTACGCTCACGAATCACAGGCGCGAGTAGCATTAAGGCAGTGCCTTCTTCCAGTGCTTTTACAGCATCGACCATTTCTGAAACAGTTTGCGCCACCATTGGTAAATCATGTTCAGGACAGTAAGGTGTGCCGACACGTGCATACAGTAAACGCAAATAGTCGTAAATTTCGGTAATGGTACCCACGGTTGAACGCGGGTTATGGCTGGTCGATTTCTGTTCAATGGCAATTGCGGGACTTAGACCTTCAATCGAGTCGACTTCAGGTTTTTCCATTTGCGATAAAAACTGGCGTGCGTATGCAGAAAGCGATTCGACATAACGACGCTGTCCTTCGGCATAAAGGGTATCAAACGCCAGTGAAGATTTTCCTGAACCAGATAAACCCGTAATTACCACAAATTTATCGCGTGGAATATCAAGGTTCACGTTTTTTAGGTTATGGGTACGTGCACCTCGAATACGGATATGACTTTGGCTCATAAAAACTTCTCGATATTTTGCAAATGAAAAACCTATATATGATAGCGCATGAAAATTGTTCAAGTGTTATTTTTCATGCTTTATCGGTCATGGCTTGTCGCACTGTATGGAGTGATCCCCATACGGTGCGTGAGGGCGGCCGTTAAGCTTGATCTAAACCCGGCCACTGACGTTGATGATAGGCGCTATCCCAGAATAACCATTCCAGTTCTGCAGCTTTGGTGTAGGCGTGGTGCATTTTTTCAAGGGTATCGGCATCACAGCGCGCAGCAACACGGTCTATGGTTTGAATCACATTATTGACTGCGGTGTGGAATTCCTCGCCCGAATAGGTATCGACCCATGCCTGATACGGATTATTCGGTGCAGAATTATTGACGATATCTTTACCAACTTCGGCATAAATCCAGAAACATGGCAGCAGCGATGCCAATACCACAGGATAGCTTTCTGACCATGCGGTTGCGACTAAATAAGAAGTGTAGTGATGACAGGCAAGGGTCAGCGGAGTGCTTTCAAATTCCTGTTTGGAAATATCAAACTCCTGCATAAAGCTGTCATGTAAGGTACGTTCCACCACAATTGCAATTTTGGCGGCATCTGCAAACTGAATAATATCATCTGCATCAAAAGCTTTGGCTGCACAGACTGCCAGTGCGCGCCCGTAAGCAATTAAGTAATGTGAATCTTGAATCACATAATGACAAAAAGCGGCTTTGCTGAGCGTACCTTGTGCCAATTCCTGATTAAACGGTAAAGCGAGCGTCTTGTGATAAAGGGCAAGGTTACGTTGCCAAGCGTCTTGAGAAAAGCGCATCCTAAATTCCTAATATGTCGTTGCATTTCACTATAGCAGTTTGGGAATGGAAAGCACGGTTTTCACGGTATCTGATCGGGAAACCAAAAATCATACGAAGAATTTTGCCGAAGTTGAGAAAAAAGCGTCATAATTGCAGCATAAAATTTTACATTCTCAGTTTTTGTCCGATTTAAAGTTCGGGCAATTCAACTTTCAGAATTTTTGCATCTGTTGAAACTTAATCAAAACTGTACTTTGCGTTGATGGTACAGATTCGGCAGATGAAAAGTTCAGATCAAAATATAGTGATAGGTCGTTTCTCATGATGAAACATTTTGGTTTCTCAATCGTATTTTCGATTGTGTGTCTTGCGCTATCTGCATACTGGGGCTATACCCATGGCCCAGAAGCAGGTGTGCAAACCATGCTTACCGCACTAACCATTACCGCAATTTTGGCGATTATGGAAGTGTCGTTGTCGTTTGATAACGCGGTGGTGAATGCGTCAGTGCTGCGCGGTTGGGATCATTTCTGGAAAATGCTGTTTTTAACCGTGGGGATTATCATTGCAGTTTTTGGTATGCGTTTAATTTTCCCTGTGGTCATTGTGGCGGTCACTGCCGATATGGGCATGATGGAAGTGGTGCAACTGGCATTGAATGATCCGAAGCAATATTCGGCTAAACTGATGGCACATCACCCTGAAATTGCTGCTTTTGGTGGCGCATTCTTGTTGATGGTTTTCCTAAACTTTTTCTTGGATGATGAAAAAGACACGCACTGGTTTAGATGGTTTGAGCGTCGTTTGAGCAATCTGGCAAGCGTGCCTGCCATGTCGGTATTTTTGGCCTTAGTGACTTTGTTAATCATGGCGGCCAATGTGGTGGAAGATAAGCGCCTTGTGGTGACGATGGCGGGTATTTGGGGCATCGTGATTTATATTGGCGTACAAGTGCTGAGTCACATGTTGGGCGGTGAACCAGAGGTCGATGAACAGGGCAATGCTGTGCGTCATGACGAAAATGGCGTACCGACAGGCGTGGTGAAAGCGGGTATTGGGGGCTTTTTATATCTGGAAGTGCTAGATGCCTCGTTCAGTTTTGATGGTGTCATTGGTGCATTTGCAATCACCTCTGATGTGGTGATCATCATGTTAGGCTTGGCGATTGGTGCAATTTTCGTGCGTTCGATGACGATTTATTTAGTCGAAAAAGGCACGTTGGATGCCTATATTTACCTTGAACACGGTGCGCACTATGCGATTGGTGCGTTGGCCTTTATTATGATTGCCAGCGGTACAGGCTTGCATGTGCCAGAAGTGGTGACAGGTTTAATTGGTGTTGCCTTTATTGTTTGGGCGGTGATTGCATCTATTCAATTTAAAAAACGTCAGGCAAAAGCGGGTTAATGCTATGGTGATGCCCGTTGCTGTATTGCCGCGAAATCACAGAGCAATACGGTGATGAAGACTGTATAAAATATAAATTTGGGTGCACAACGTTGCGCCCTTTTTTATTGAAAAAGTAGGGTCTGTTGAATAAACATCGGGAAAAATCAGCATCCTTAAGCTGAATGTTGTAGGATATCTGCAAATTCAAAATTATTTAGTTTTAGTCGATTGATATGATGAATGCCTTAGAACGCCGCTCGACCTTTGCTTTAAGCAGTATTTTTGCATTGCGCATGTTGGGTCTGTTCATGATTATTCCTGTATTTTCAGTAGCAGGGCAGTCATATCAATACTCAACTCCTGCACTGATTGGTCTTGCCGTTGGTGTTTATGGACTCACCCAAGCCATTTTACAAATTCCGTTTAGCTTAATTGCAGACCGTTATAGCCGTAAGCCATTGGTGGTTTTTGGCTTATTACTGTTTGCTTTGGGTGGTGCAATTGCAGCCATGTCTGACACCATTTATGGCGTGATTATTGGTCGTGCCATTGCAGGTGGTGGCGCAGTATCTGCCGTGGTGATGGCATTACTGGCCGATGTGACCCGCGAAGAAAACCGCATGAAAGCCATGGCGGTGATGGGGATGAGTATCGGTATGTCCTTTGTGGTGGCCTTTAGTTTAGGGCCATGGCTTACGGGCTGGGTTGGTATTTCAGGGTTATTTTGGGTCACCACAGTGATGGGACTAGCAGCGATTCTCATGTTGTTATTGGTGCCTAAAGTCACGCGTCATCATCGTAATTTTCAGCAAGGCTATATCACTCAGTTAAAGCAAGTCCTGAAAATGGGCGATTTAAACCGTCTGCATGTATCGGTATTTACCCTACATTTATTGCTGACTGCCATGTTTATTTATGTGCCTTCGCAATTAATCCAATTTGCCGATATTCCTTTGCAGCATCATGGTTGGGTGTATTTGCCATTGTTGTTGGTCAGTCTGTTCGTGGCATTTCCAAGCATTGTTTTGGCAGAAAAATATCGCAAAATGCGTGGCATTTTCCTGACCGCGATTGCAGGTATTATTTTAGGGCTGTTGGTGCTGATTTTCGGGTTTGAATCGAAATACATCCTTTTATTGGGTTTGGGTTTATTCTTTATTGCCTTTAACGTTATGGAAGCCTTATTACCTTCGTGGTTGTCAAAGGCTGCACCAATTCAATCTAAAGCCACCGCGATGGGTGTAAATGCCAGCAGTCAGTTTTTGGGTGCATTCTTTGGTGGGATGATTGGCGGACAATTATTGATGCTCAACCACACCGCAATGGGTTGGAGTATTTTGACCGCGATTGCTATAATTTGGCTATTCGTTAGTTTTGGATTGGCGCAGCCGCGCTATCTTTCGTCTTTGGTGTTGCGTTTGCCTGAGAACCGAGAAACAGATGAATGGACTTCTCAACTTTTGGCAATTCGTGGTATTGAAGAGGTCGTGGTGATGTCTGACCAGCAAGTGGCTTATGTGAAAGTGGATAAACAGCAAATTGATGATGCTGCGCGACAACAATTAACGCACTTGTTGGGGAAAGAGGTAGCCATTTAAGCATAACTCTTATAAAGTAAATAATAGAAACAAATAGGAAGAAAACGTCTAATGCGTGGTGTAAATAAAGTCATTTTAGTGGGTACTTTAGGTCGTGATCCTGAAACAAAAACTTTCCCAAATGGTGGTTCTCTCACTCAATTTTCTATCGCAACCAGTGATGTCTGGACAGACAAAAACACAGGTGAGCGTAAAGAGCAAACAGAGTGGCATCGCATTGTTTTACATAACCGTTTAGGCGAGATTGCACAGCAATATTTACGCAAAGGTTCTAAAGTATATATTGAAGGTTCATTGCGTACGCGTCAGTGGACAGACCAAAATGGTCAAGAGCGTTACACCACTGAAATTCGTGGCGATCAAATGCAAATGCTCGACTCTGCTAACCGTGGACAATCTGACCAGCAAGATGGTGGCTTTGCTCAACCACGTTTTAACAATAACCAAGGCGGTTATGGCAATCAGAACCAAGCTCCAGCCACAGGTTATGCGAATCAAAATCAAGGCGGTTTTAACCAAAATCAGGGTGGTGGCTATGCCAACAATAACCCAAGTGGTTTTGCACCGAAGCCACAAGCTGCGCCTGCAACCGCACCTGCAGATTTAGATGATGATTTGCCGTTTTGAGACATACTAGAGATAGCCATTTGATTCAAAATGGAAAATCATCATCCAAACCCTTTGTTTCGACAAAGGGTTTTTTATGCAGATATTTAGCAAATATCTATTTTCTCGATTAAATTTCAAACTATGATAGGATTTATAATTCATAAATCCGATTATTTTTATAAAAAAACACTGTTTTACCGATTCTTTCGATTTTCGTATTCTAGCTACACAAGATAAGCAATCCCCGAAACGAATTGAGGAGTCATCCATGAGTTTAATCAATACCCAAGTCAAAGCATTTAACGCAACCGCTTACCACAATGGTCAATTTATTGACGTATCTGAGCAAGACTTTATTGGTAAATGGTCAGTGGTGTTTTTCTACCCTGCAGATTTCACCTTTGTTTGCCCAACTGAACTTGCCGATTTAGCCGATCAATATGCTGAATTCCAAAAAATGGGTGTGGAAATTTACTCAGTATCTACAGACACACACTTTACCCATAAAGCATGGCACGACACCTCAGAAGAAATTAAAAAGATTCAATATCCAATGATTGGCGACCCAACTTGGACATTGTCTAAAAACTTTGAGGTGCTGATTGAAGCAGAAGGTTTGGCAGATCGTGGTACTTTCGTGATTGACCCTGAAGGTAAAATCCAAATTGTAGAAATCAATGCAGGCGGTATTGGTCGTGACGCGCAAGAGTTGTTGCGTAAAGTAAAAGCAGCGCAATATGTGCATGCACACCCTAGCGAAGTTTGCCCTGCCAAGTGGAAAGAAGGCGATGCAACCCTAGCACCATCTATTGATTTGGTGGGTAAAATCTAATCGAATCATCGCACTCAATTTTAAAAATCCAGAACCTCGCTTCTGGATTTTTTATGCTCATGATTTGTTTAACCATGTATAAGTTTCAGCAAGATTATTCCATTCTTGCAATGCTGTATGCCAAATTTGCACTAGGTTGTGGTGCGATGAGCGATTAAGATCAAAACATCTATTCTCCTAGCAATAGGTGTAACACATGAAAAAAATAATCGGTTTATATCGCAACCAAAACATGCATTGGGTGGGCAATGGTTTTCCAGTCAAAAATCTATTTTCTTATGACCGTTTAGGGCAGGCGATCAGTCCATTTTTACTCTTGGATTATGCAGCGCCGTATCATTTTGATGCGACTACCGCACAACATGGTGTTGGTTCGCATCCACATCGCGGTTTTGAAACGGTGACGCTTGCCTATCGGGGCGAAGTGACGCATAAAGATTCGGCAGGTGGTGGTGGCACCATCAAAACAGGCGATGTGCAGTGGATGACAGCAGGTGCGGGTGTGGTGCATGAGGAATTTCACTCCAAAGACTATGCAGCACAAGGCGGATTGTTTGAAATGGTGCAGCTTTGGGTGAATTTGCCTGCCGCAGACAAAATGACATCGCCACGTTATCAAGCCATTGAATCTCAAAATATTCCGAAAATTGAGTTTGAAAATCAGGCGGGGCATTTACGCATTATTGCAGGTCAGTACGCAGAGCAATCTGGGCCTGCCAGCACCTTTAGCCCTGTCAATGTTTGGGATGGACAATTGAAAGCTGCACAGACCCAAGCGCTGCATGTGCCGGTAGATCACAATACTTTATTGGTGGTGTTGGCAGGTGAAGTGCGGGTCAATGGCAGTCAACTTGTGCAAGATCACTCAGTGGTGTTATTTGCTCAAGATGGCGAAGCGTTAATTCAGCTTGAAGCACTGCAAGATACGCAATTTTTAGTGCTGACAGGCAAGCCATTAAATGAACCTATTCAAGGCTATGGTCCATTTGTCATGAATACCAAGCAGGAAATCATTCAAGCTTTTGAAGATTTTAATCAAGGCAAGTTTGGTGAAATTCCGATTCAACATCAAGCGGGTTAAGCTTTAAAAAATCTTAGCCAAGAAAAAAGCCTCATGTCGATGTCCCGACCGAGGCTTTTGTTGTTCTGGCGCTGTCAAATTTCTAGTTTTAGCGGATTGATCATATTCCTTATGATAATTATATGTGATGTAGTTATCATTTTTGTGCTTGGTATCATAGCGTTTAGAGATTTATTTGTAAAACGAAAATTATAAAATTGGTGAATTTATCTACATGCTTTAGAACACTATTTATAGTATTAAAGAAATAATATGAATAAATTCTAAGGCTTATTTAAGCACTTTCTGATTGTTAAAAAATGTAATCATATTGCCAATGTACTTTGTGTTGTTTCTCTGTGAAAAGTACACAATCTGGTAGTTTTTAATAGCTCATTTTCCTTAGGCATGGTTCATAATTTCATAAAGTATGTAAAAAGATGGATGATCGGTTTGGATATCGCAGTGATCGGTAGTGGTATGGCTGGACTGGCTACCGCAAGAATTCTTAAAGATGCAGGGCATAACATTACAATTTTTGAGGCGCTGCCTGGTCGTGGAATGGACAGTCATAGCATCGAATTTGAGGATGGTTTAATTGATGCGCCGTTACGGGTCATGAACCCACATTTGTGGAAAAACACCCTCAGCTTGGCCACACATTTAGGCATTAAAACTTATCCTGTGCGTACTTATATGGCGTGCAGTTGGTTATTTGAAGATCGTACCGAAACTTGGCTGACCACAAGCCGTACCCGTATTGGTAATTTCCCAATCATTAACAACCGTAAAGGCATACAACAATACGGCTGGCGTTTGGTAAAAGGCATGTTGCAGTTAAAAACAGCCATCGCTAAATTTTTCAAATCTAAAAACCAAGACATTACCCTTGCGGAATTTATCAACCGTAACGAAATTGAAGAAGTGTTTTGGCATGGTGCAGTGATGCCAGTGCTTTACACCATTTGTACTTGTGACCCTAAAACCATTGGTGAATGGCCAGCAAAACCATTGTTGGTATTTTTACGCCAATTGACTGATGGTGATGCATTATTGCGTTTACAAGGTGGCACGCCTGCATTGGTTGATAAGTTGATTGAAGGTATTAATATTCAAAGTGGTGCAGCGATTACTCGTGTTCATCAACAAGAAGATGGTGTAATTGTTGAAAATTCTGAGGGTCAGTCGCAAACATTTGACCGTGTGGTGATTGCAACGCCAACCACTAAAGTCCAAGACTTCTTGGACAATCAACAATTTGCAGAAGATATTGAATTGCTTAAACAGTTCAAATTCGAGCAGGGTGATTTGGTGATTCACACTGATCAAACGGTGATGCCGCCAAAACGTAAAGATTGGTCTGTTTTAAGTTATATGATGGATCGTAAATTTACTCGTCAGCAATTTACGGTATG
Source organism: Acinetobacter sp. YH12136 (assembly GCF_013418545.1). Classification (NCBI taxonomy): domain Bacteria; kingdom Pseudomonadati; phylum Pseudomonadota; class Gammaproteobacteria; order Moraxellales; family Moraxellaceae; genus Acinetobacter; species Acinetobacter sp. YH12136. Next base: position 21,242 of record NZ_VPBV01000018.1, on the reverse strand, counting down.
GCTTAACTCGATCGAACCAACTTTGGTCGGTAAATCGCCAGTGTTCCAAACATGGCGTCCAGTCACACCAATTGATCCGAAAAAGATCATTTCAACGGTAACTTTAACCCGCGCTGTAGTGGATTCAAAGACGGTGGCATTAAACAAAGAATTGCAGCAACGGCATCATCAAGACAATCGTAAAGTGTTCTTCTGTGGTTCATGGTCGTGCGATGGTTTGCCTATTTTAGAATCTGCAGTGACTTCCGCTATGCATATTGCAGAAATTTTTGGTGCACCATTACCGTTTATTGATTTAAAACCACAAGTTGAGGTTGCGCCGCAATTAGGTTATTAAGTTTAGGGTCTGTTGATATTTCATAAATGGTTTGTGCTGTAGGCTAAAACTGAGCAGATCAGGCATGAAACGCAGGGAATAGCGAGACTATTGCCAAGTTTCATAACGCAATCTGAGAAAGTTTTAGCCACAGCCTTTCAGGACAAGCATATTTTTTGCTGCTATTGCGTTATGAGTCAGTCATTTAGAATGACTAAATTTCCTGCCTCATGCCTTATATCAGCTAAAAAATATGCGTTGTCGCAAACATAGATGAATTATCAACAGCCCCTCTTTTTTGAATTAGACTGAGTCAGTATGAAATGGCAACAGGCGATACGACAGCATTTTCCAAAACATAAATATGCCATTCAAGCGGCATATTTGGGAGATACTTCCGCACTGCCGTGGAGCAATTTAGGTTATTGGTCAGATGCAGTGGGATCTGATTATCCCGCTGCATGTCAAAATTTAGCAGCGCATTTGGCCGCAGCAGTGCATTTAAATTCAAAAGATGTTGTACTGGATTTAGGCTGTGGGCAAGGTGCCAGTCTTAAATATTGGTTGGAACACTATCAAATACAACGACTTGAAGCTGTTGAGCTACAAGATCATCATGTGCAGTCGATTCGACAACATTTAAATTCAAATATTAAAATTCACGCTGCTTCATTTTTAAATTTAAAAGCACTTTTTCCACAACCACGTTTTGATGTGGTGTTCTGTATTGATGCGGCATATCACAGTCATTTGAATTCATTTTTAAGTCAGGTCAGTGCGGTTTTGAATTCAAATGGACGTTTGGGCTTTCATTATTTAATTTGGGCAGAACAAGCGCCAACGCATGCGTTCAAACAGCTGCAATATCGTGCCTTATTAAAATCTGCCGCTGTCAATTTTAAAGATCTGATGTCTGAAAGTCAGCTTCGAGCGGTTTTAGAACAGTTTGAATTTAAACAGATTCAGGTGGAAGATTTGTCGGCACAAGTTTTGGCGGGTTTTGCTGACTATGTGAATCAGCATCTCAAGCATCAAATTCAAACGCGAGATGCAGACTGGTTTAAAATTGCCATGACCGCACGTTTATGTGCCAAGCTCTATGCAGATGGCTGGATTAAATATGTGCAGGTGAGTGCGGAAAAAGCTTAATCTATTGTAATGAGCTGTTAGATGATGGGATTTTTCGGTGTTTAGTTGTCCATGCTTAGCTTTAAATCCTACCCACCACATGAAACTGCTTCGGTAAAATTTTTGCGCCACACGTCAATTGATCTCCGACATAAGCCACGGCTTTATCATCAAAAAGAATATGATCGTGACTTTTTATAATCGTGGACCAACGTTGGCACTGAGGGCAGAAATGTCCATCACCCGCCACTAAAAATAAATTTCCCATTTGAGAAACACGCATTTGGTTGGCAAGGATGATTCCACCATGATTGGTCATGGAATGATGCGTTGCAAAGCTTTGAGCCATGAGGTCTTCCTTAAACTGGAAAATTTTAGAGAAGCATTGTTTTAATACTCAATTTTCTAAGACTTATAATTTTAAATTTTTATTTTAATTCACAAAAATATTTTTAAATGTCAGTTTATATGGATGAAACATCAACAAAATAGACCATCAATATAAAAATACGATCTGAAATATGTGTACAGCATTCTAAATCATAAAATACATTTAACAAGTGAAAAGTCACAATCTTGTATTGCAATTGAAGTTTTGCAGATACATCGAAGCCCTAAATAAATTGGAGATTCGAGCAGCATGAGGAAGATAAAAATATACGTTTATAGAAACAAAAAACCTCATAAATTAAAAACTTATGAGGTTTAATATGGTGCCGGCACACGGATTCGAACTGTGGACCTACTGATTACAAGTCAGTTGCTCTACCAACTGAGCTATGCCGGCGTTGTGTAGAGAATTTTACAGAATTTTTACGTGTGCGCAAGCCAAAAAGTAACCGTTTAATGCAGGGCATAGAGTTTTTGAAGATTTTGTACACAGTATTTTGGCGCGTTACAAACGAGGAAATCACATAGAAGGTTTTGTATGAAATGAGCCCAGCGGGTGGGCTCATTGAAGAAAATAACTTGAAATGAAGTGTGAAAAGCGATTATTTATTTCTTAAGATGCGATCTAAATCCTGTGCACATTCTTCTAAGGTAAAGGCCATATCAAGTTGCATTTGTGGTTTGAGTTCATTTGCGAGCGTTCTCCATTGTTCAATTAGGCGAATGGCTTTTTGAATCTTATGTTTGTTGATGTCTTTGGCGATGGTAGGCGTATATCCTCCACGTTTAGCATTTTTAATTTGTTTGACATAATTTTGGCTGTTATTCATGTTCGCTCCCGAATAGCAGTTATATATGTAAGGCATTTGCATGCTTTTATTATGCTAAAGCTTAATGATGACCCTTTTATGTAGAAAGCTGAGATGAACCGTACCGGGTTTGTCGGAGACTTTTTTATTTAAGTTAGGCCACCTGACCTAACGGGTTAATCTTATCATAGTACATTGCTTCAAACTCAAAAGGCGACTTGTAACCCAATGCACTGTGTACACGCTCTTTATTGAACCAATCTACCCAGTTGAGTGTTGCAAGTTGTACATCCGCTAAACCTTTCCAATCTGCTTTTAAATACTCAATCACCTCTGTTTTGTATAAGCCATTCACTGTTTCAGCCAAAGCATTATCGTATGAATCACTAGTCGTACCGACTGATGCTCGTAAATTTGCAGCTTCTAAACGATTGGTATAGCGAATAGAAAGATATTGAACACCTCTATCGGAATGATGAATCAAATTCTTTGGCATGCCTCGATCGTGCAATGCTTGCTCAAGTGCATCGAGTACCATATCTGTATTCATCCGTGTAGATACTTTCCATCCAACAATGGCTCGTGAGAACACATCAATAATAAAGGCGGTATAGACCCAGCCTGAATGAGTTTGAATATACGTAAAGTCACTCACCCACAGTTGGTCAGGATGATCAGCATTAAAATTACGTTTCACTAAATCATCTGCTCTTTTTTGATCATCTCGGCTACGGGTGGTTTGTTTATTCTTACCACGCCAAACACCTTGTATACCTAGCTTCTGCATCAATCGAGTAACTGTTCAACGTGCGATAACATAACCTTCACGTTTCAATTGTTGCCAGACCTTACGCACACCATATCGACCTGAACTTTCTTTCCAAATTCGTTTAATTTGTTCAGCATGATACTCATCATGTAGATCTCGTTTCGCTCGATGTTCTGGATTGTCAGCGAGATCTAAAGTTCGGTAATAGGTTGAAGCTGCGATCGGTAAAATCCTACAAATCGCATCAACACCATATCGATCTTTATTGTTATGGATGAAATCCACCATTATTTGTGTGGGCGGTCGAGCTCCGCCTGGGCGAAAAAAGCGGCTGCTTTACGTAGAATTTCATTGGCACACTTTAATTCTTTAATTTCACATTCCATTTGCTTCATTTTTTCTTGATCAGATATCTGTTGTACTTTAATAGGATTTTGCTGATCTAAATACTTTTGATGCCAGGCACGAAGTGTTTCAGGAGTACAACCAATCTTAGGCGCAATTGCTGTGATTGCAGCCCAAGTAGAAGGATAATCTTTTTCAGATTCAATCAATAATTGAACCGCTCTTTCTCTGATTTCAGGGGTATATTTTAATTTTGTCATCGGGATAGTCTCTCAGAATATTGACTCTCCGACAAACCCGGTACGGTTCATTCACTAAATCCTCAACTTTTTTAAGATCAGCAATATGTCCGTTTGATAAATCTGAATTTACAATTTCACCCTCTTGATTCATCAGCAAGTGTAATTTGCAACCATAAAACCAGCCCATCGTACTTTTACCACGAGAAGCAATCTCATCTAAAGCATGATGACCTTTAGGGATTCTTTTATTTTTACAAACAGGTAAAGGTGTTGAATCAATCCATAAATATGAACTTTCATCTTTTTGGCTCAACGCATAAAGCAAAGCATGAATAGCAAGTTGGTGCTGATTGATGAGGGTAATCAGGTTTTTATAACAAGGCAAGTCTTTAAAGAGTTTGCTTTCAAACTGACAAAGCAAGTTAAAAAACATCTTAAAATTATGTACTTGAGATGTTTTATAGTAGATGGAGATAGCCACAATTTCTGATAAAGATAGCGTTGCTTGTCTGATACGTTGACGTTTGTTTTCTTGCTTGAGAAATTGCCAATAGATGGGTTCAAATTTTTTGAAAAAATCATCAACAATACAAAAAATTTCTGTAAAATCGTACATGGTAGTTAGAGCCTTTGGGTTGTGTCGTAACTTTCTAAATGGCTCTAACTACCTTTTTTTCAAGGGCTTTTCTTATCCGTAATTCGGGTTATATAAGGAAAAATAAGCGTGTAATTAATGCTTATATTTTGCTGTCTGATCTCATTTGAAAGAGTTTACATATCTGTCCAAAAGAAACGATAAATCAGTATGAAGTCGCTGATATTTTACGACTTCATACTAATTGCAGATTAGTCTTCCAAAACTTCTTCTAGCAACTCCTCACTCGGGGCAAAGTAATATGCACCATCCAAGGCGGTGACGAAATGCAATAAACGATCGTGGATGCCATCACCTGAAGTACCAAACATACGTTCTAACATGGCATCAATAATGCTCAAATCTTTGGTATAGGCAATAAAGAATAAACCCTGATCGCCCTTGCCATCACCATAAGGTAAAGAGTGGCGCAAAATTTCCATTTCATCGCCTGCATCATCTTCAACGACTGTACGTGAAACGTGCGAATTTTCAGGTTGTACATCTTCGTCTAATTCAATCGATTCAAGTTTGGTGCGTCCAATCACGTGTTCTTGGGCATCGACTTTGAGCTTTTTCCATTTTTCTAAATCGTGACAATAGCGCTGTGCAAAAATAAAAGAACCATCGGCAAACACGCCTGCATCTTCCCCTAAAAGTGCAACTTCGGCACGATCATCTGGAAATTGTGGGTTTTCGGTACCATCAATAAAGCCAGTCATGTCGCGTCCATCAAAATAACGGAAACAAACCCGTTCATCCAAGACTTCAATTTTGTCTTGAATCCCCTCAAAAAAGGCCTGACTAAGTGCAAAGCAAATATCCGCACGTGTACTGGCGAGGTGAATGATCACATCTGCAGGCACGGCAGGCATTGGGTACGCACCTTGAATCGGTTGTAATTGTTTAAAACCATCTGGAGATTGCTCATAGAGTTGTGCCCAAAGTTCAGGACCAAAAGCAACGCCAGTTTTAATTTGGGCATGTGGATGTTGGGTAATCAAACGATCCCGTGTGCTAAACAAGTCAGCCAATTTTTCTTTTAACTCAGTAATGCTTAAGTCTTTTAAACGAAGTACAAGAAAGCGAGCATGATCTGAAGGTAGTGGCAAAATTACAGATTGGGCAGTCATGTATAGCTCCTGAAAATTTGTTGTTTTCTATAAAGTTGACTTTATTGTGCCTGATTGTATGTAGGCTTAATAGCCTCAACCCGATTTTTATTCCACGTTTTTAGTCATGAGATTAAGTGAAATATCATATAATGCACTGTCTTGTGAAAAGCGGCGATATATGTCTTATCAAGTTTGGATTGCGTTTATGTTGGCCTGTTGGGTGATTAGTGTTTCACCTGGCGCGGGTGCAATAGCATCTATGTCGAGTGGTTTGAATTATGGTTTTCGACATGGTTATTGGAATGCGATTGGTCTACAACTGGCCTTATTATTGCAAATCGCGATTGTAGCTGCAGGGGCAGGAGTATTATTTGCGACAACGCCTTGGGCATTTCTGATTGTGAAATGGTTTGGTGTGGCGTATTTGTTATATTTGGCGTATTTGCAATGGGCAGCGCCTACACAGTCGATTGAAATTCAGCATGAGCTGACGCGAAAATCTGCTGGAAAATTGGTGATGTACGGATTTCTGGTCAATATGAGCAATCCCAAAGCAATTGTGTTTTTATTGGCAGTTTTACCGCAATTTTTAGATTTATCTAAACCACAATGGACGCAATATGCAATTATGGCGTTGACCATGATTAGTATTGATTTGATTGTGATGGCGGGCTATACGGGCTTGGCTGCAAAAGTTTTACGTTTGTTAAGATCACCGAAGCAGCAAAAAGTCATGAATCGTACTTTTGCTGCATTGTTTGCAGGTGCTGCGTTTTTGTTGAGTTTGGTGCATCAGTAATGTCTTCAATTACACAAAAGTGTACGCTGTAATTATAAAAATAGATTGAGACATACGTTGAAAATAAAATGTATTCCGCGAGCACTTTATTGGCAACATTGGTGGATCAGCATGTTGCTTTTAAGTTTTTCAACTTTAATTGCAATTGGATTAGCAATTCAGTTTTCAGTAGATAGCGTGTTTTGGCCAATTGCTTTGATGGCACATTTGAGTATCAATTTGATTTTTTCTTTTGTATTTGCCGCCTTGCAAACTTATTTTAAACATACGGTGTGGCAAAGTGTGGTGTTGATTAATATTACGGCTGTGTTGTTGATTGCCATTCATGCAATGTTTTATCTACAAAAGATAGATTGGAATGCTGTTTCAGAAAGTCAGCAGCAATTGAGTCTTTTACAGCAAGTGATTCATAGTGATATAGCACTGTGGATAGCGTATATACTGCCATTTTTGGTCGTAATGCTCATTGCTGCAATACAAAAATATAGATATTCATTAACGAAAAACTAAGCTATCTTTCTGACTTTTTGAACGCTAAAAATCACCGCAAAAATGATCGCCATAGTCATCACAATACTTAAACCTGTCGAAATATTTAAGCCCGCACTTGACCATAAACCTACGCTGACTGCAATTTGCGCCACAATAAATGCCCAAATCACCATTTGTTTAGGCGAGTGAGCCAATAAACGTGCGGTTAAAGCGGGAATCACCAACAATGCGCCCATCAATAAAGAACCGACTGCACGTAAAGCCAATACGGTAAATAATGCCAACAACAACATAAAAATCAGGCGTTGCCATTGGGCATTCACGCCTTCACTGACCGCAATATCAGGGTCAATTGCAATTTGAATTTGTGCCTGCCAAAATTTATACAGCACCGCTAAAGCAACAATAATCACTAGGGCAAATACAGGTAAATCTGCCCATGAAATGGTGAGTAAATCACCAAATAAATAGCTCAGCAACTCAGGGCGCAAACTTGGAATATGTTGAATAAAGAGCAACCCTGAACAGAGCAAGGTCGCAGAGCAGAGCGCCAATAATGCATCATTCGGCAACCGTGGATCATGTAAAATCCACAAAACACCCACCAATAATAATGCCAAGAATGTCACGCCCATCCACAGAGGTAAACTTAACGCGCCTGCAATTGCCACACCCAATAAGGTGCCATGCGCCATCGTATCGGCAAAAAAGGACATGCGTCGCCACAGCATTAAACAGCCAAGTGGGGCGGTCAAAAATACCAATAAACTGCCCATGATCCATGCAGGTAACAGCAATTGTAGCCAATCCATCATGGGTTAAGCTTCCGGTTCAGGGTGAATATGAGGACGTGAATCATGCTGACAAGGCTCGGCATGATCGCCATGGGCGCAGTGTTCATGGTGATGTTGATAAAACACCCGATTGGTTCCAAAAATAGCTTGGTATTCAGGATGTTGCTGTACATTTTCGGGCAAACCGCTACAGCAAATGTGTTTATTTAAACATACCACACGATGCGTGCCTTGCATGACCCATTGCAAATCATGCGACACCATCAACACCGCACAGCCATATTTGCTCGGTAAGTTGCGCACATAGTCATACAGTTCAGCTTCGGACTGAATATCTAGTCCTTGCATCGGCTCATCCAGTACCAAAACATCAGGTTGACGTAATAAGGCGCGTGCCAATAGCACCCGTTGCCGCTCACCACCAGACAGTTGTTGTACTTTTGAATCTTGCAGTTTGGCAATGCCAGTATCGCGGATAATTTCTGCTTTAATTGCGTCTGGGCATTTTTCTAAAGCCAGTAAATCTTTCACTCTTAAAGGCAAGCTGTGTGAAGGATTAAACTTTTGCGGCACATAAGAAAAGGTCAATTTGCGAGCATTTACGAGCTTGCCTGCATTTGGTTTGACAATGCCAAGCAAGACTTTAATTAGAGTCGATTTTCCTGCGCCATTGGGGCCAATTAGCGTGACAATTTCACGTGCATGTAATTCAAAATCGACATTTTTTAAAATATCGCGCTCATCTATTCGCACCTGAATATTGTGCAAGGCGATGAGCGGTGCAGTGGTTATTTGCTGTTGCACTGCTGACATTTTCCAGAAATCTCAATAATGCTGTGATGCGGGCTAAAGCGGTCAGAGGCTGCCAACTGATCTAATTGCTCTAATAAACCTTGCGCTGAAGCTTCTTTAACGACTTTACATTCAGTACAGATCAAAAAAGCCGCTTGGTGTCCTTCACGTGGATGACAGCAAGGAATATAGGCATTGATTGAAGTCAAACGGTGAATTAGTCCTTTTTCCAGTAAAAAATCCAAAGTACGGTACACCGTTGGCGGTGCTGCAGGACGATCAGACTCACTTTTAATTTTCGCCAATAAATCATAAGCACCCATTGGTGCAGATGCCTTGAGAATGAGTTCCAACACTTCTTTACGTAGCGGTGTTAAACGAGCACCTGTTGCCGCACATAAACTTTCAGCTTCGGCAAGACGTTGATCGACATTGTGATGGTCGTGAACGCCATGTAATGCATTGTGATGCTCGTGCGAACATAAGCTCATAGCCACCCCAGTTGAACTTTAAAAGAAAAACGACAGTAAATCTTAGCATGAAGCGTTATTAGTTTCGATTATACGTAGGTATTTTTATAAATTTGTTATATTATAACATTTGTCGATTTTTCGTGATATGCCGCAATGTTTCGTTTATTTAGTTTCTGTCTTTTAGCGTTATGCAGTACTGTCAGCATGGCGCAGGCTTTGGTGGTGTCTACCCATCCTATCTATTTGATTGCCCAAAAAGTCACGCAAAATATCGAAACACCCACGTTATTACTGGCAGATCAAACAGGGCATGATGTATCGCTCACGCCTGCACATCGAAAAATCATCCAAGATGCGGATTTAATTATTTGGCTAGGTAAGGCGCATGAAGCACCGCTAGAACGTGTATTACATCAAAATCCTAAAGCGATTGCTTTATTAGATACGGGCATTATGAAAACTTTGCCGCAGCGTTCAGAACGTGGTGCAGCATTAAAAAATACAGTAGACAGCCATGTCTGGCTAGACCCAAACAATGCGGTGCGTATCGGCTTCTTTATTGCCGCGTTACGTTCTCAGCAAATGCCTGAACATCGCGAGGCTTATTGGAACAACGCACGTGCCTTCGCACAGAGTTTATTCAAAAGTGCAAGTCAGTTTCAGACTCAAACAGCAGTACAGCCATATTGGGCTTATCACGATGCCTATCAATATTTAGAACGTGCCTTAAATTTAGAATTTTCTGGGTCGATGACCAATGATCCGCATATTGCGCCAACAGTCGCACAAATTAAATATTTGAACGATCACCGACCAAATCCAAAAATGTGCCTACTTGCAGAAGGACATGCCAGTAAAAATCAGTATATGAAATTGAATCCAATTGTGTTTCAAAAGGTCGATGAAAGCATGCGCGGTGCAGATGATTTTGTGCAAGCGTGGCAGCAATTAGCCAAGCAAACCAAGGCTTGTGTATTAAATGCACGAAAATGATGCGTTTTTTAAGCAAAATTGAAATATGACAATTCCGAGACAAACATGCAAAAAAACACGACTAAGGTCGGGAAACGATTGCATGTTCAGGGGGCTAACTCTATAATGCCTGCGATAAAAAACGATCATCAGTTGAACTTGTCAAGCATTAATGCTGTGAGTGGATAAAAAAATGAGCCGAACTAGTCGCTTGATTGACCGACGATTAGCTAAAGCTTTGGTCTTCTTACAAGCATTCATGATTCCAGTTTCAGCCCTGATAGCGTGGGTCTTGAAAGACTCAACGGCTGCCTTAAGCGCTGCACTTGGTGCTAGTGTTTGTTGGTTGGCAAGTTGTTATTTTTCATGGCAGTCGTTTCGAGCAGCAGGTGCACGAGCGTCCAGACAGGTTCTTTCGAACATGTATAGAGGAATGCTCGGTAAGTTTGCAATCGTGATCGTAGGATTCATTTTAATTTTAAGCAATGTACAGCCGTTATCCCCGGTGGCATTGTTTTGTGGTTTTATGCTCGTTCAAAGCATGTCGTGGGTTGCGCCATTTTGGGTGTCACGATTACAAAAACGAGTCTAAACGCAGCAAAAATTGAAAAGTTTTTCAGGAATAGGCGAGATATCAAGCAGCACGCGATGTTCGTTTGTTCTATTAGTTTTTTTACATTGACCAGGTGTGATTTATGGCTGCTGAAGAACATGCCCTTACTTCGACCGAGTATATCAAGCATCACTTGACCAATATGACCTATGGCAAAATGCCAGACGGTTCATGGAAGTTGGCTGAGTCTGCTGAAGAAGCTCAACAGATGGGGTTCACTGCTATTCACTTGGATTCAATGGGTTGGTCTATCGGACTTGGTCTGATCTTCTGTTTATTGTTCTGGATTGTTGCGAAAGCTGCAAATTCAGGTGTGCCTGGTAAATTCCAGTCAGTAATTGAAGTGATTATCGAGTTTGTGGATTCAAGTGTACGTGATACCTTCCATGGGAAGTCTCGATTAATTGCACCCTTAGCATTAACCATTTTCGTGTGGATTTTCCTCATGAACTTGATGGATTTAATCCCTGTTGACTTTATTCCTTATGTAGCTCAACAGGCGATTGCATCTATGCTGGGTGTGGACCCTCATCAGGTTTACTTTAAAATTGTTCCGACTACAGATCCAAACATTACCTTAGGTATGTCTATTTCTGTATTCTTCTTAATTATTTTCTATAGTATTCGTGAGAAAGGTGTTGGCGGCTTCGTTGGTGAGTTGGCACTTAACCCATTCAACCCAAGTAATCCAGTTGCTAAAGTGCTTTTAATTCCATTCAACTTATTGTTGGAATTGACTACTTTCTTGGCGCGACCAGTTTCATTGGCTCTACGACTGTTCGGTAACATGTATGCGGGTGAGTTAATCTTCATTCTTATCGCGTTATTACCGTTCTGGATCCAGTGGGCATTGTCTGTGCCTTGGGCGATTTTCCACATTTTGATTATTACGCTACAAGCATTCATTTTCATGATGTTGACTATCGTGTACATGAGCATGGCAAGCGAAAAGCATTAATGGTATGGCCTAACTGTCATCGGGCGGTTGGGCACACAATTTTTTAACTTAATTTGGTATAAAACCTAACCTCTGAGGAATTATCATGGAACTCACTTTAGGTCTAGTTGCAATTGCATCTGCTATCTTGATCGCTTTCGGTGCTTTAGGTACTGCGATTGGTTTTGGTCTTTTAGGCGGTCGCTTCCTTGAAGCTGTTGCTCGTCAACCAGAATTGGCTCCACAACTTCAAACTCGTATGTTCTTAATCGCAGGTCTTCTTGATGCTGTGCCTATGATCGGTGTTGGTATTGGCTTGTTCTTCATCTTCGCTAATCCATTTGTAGGTTAATCAGCTTAATTCCGAAATTCACTATTTGAGGAATTTGCAATGAATATCAACCTCACATTGTTTGGCCAAGCGATTGCATTTGCGATTTTCGTCGCATTCTGCATGAAGTTTGTATGGCCACCACTAATCAATGCGATTAGTGAGCGTCAGCGTCGTATTGCTGACGGCTTAAATGCAGCTGAGAAAGCCAAAGCTGATCTTGCCGATGCGCAAGCTCAAGTGAAAGCTGAATTAGATGCAGCTAAAGCACAAGCGGCTCAATTGATCGAACAAGCGAATCGTCGTGCAGCACAATTGGTAGAAGAAGCGCGTACCCAAGCATCTGCTGAAGGTGAGCGTATTCGTCAACAAGCGAAAGAAGCTGTTGATACAGAAATCAATTCTGCTCGCGAAGAATTACGTCAACAAGTAGCTGCGCTTGCAGTAACTGGTGCAGAGAAAATTCTTAGCCAGCAAGTTGACGCAGAAGCTCACAATGCCATGCTGACTCAGCTGGCTGCTAAACTTTAAGAGAGAGGCAGATTATGGCTGAACTCTTGACGTTGGCACGCCCATACGCTAAAGCAGCATTTGCTTACGCTTCTGAGCAAGGTGCAACTGACAATTGGTCAACAGCACTTAACTTGCTCAGTGCTGCGGTGCAAGACGAAGCATTTTCAGCTTACTTAAATCGCCCTGAGCTTACGCCTGCTGAGCAGGTGAGTATTTTTGCCAAAGTTTTAGGTGAAGACCAAACTGCAGCAGTGTCAAACTTTTTGACATTGCTTGCTGAAAACAACCGTTTGGCTTTGCTTCCTGAAATTCAAGCAGAATACGAACAGCTCAAATCACAGAATAACAATACTGTGGATGTTGTGATTGAATCAGCATTCCCATTGACTTCTGTACAAGAACAAATTCTTGCTCAAGCGTTAGAAAAACGTTTCGCTGCGGCAGTAAATGTTTCTGTAGAAGTGAACCCAGCGTTAATTGCGGGTGTGGTTATTCGTGCAGGCGACCAAGTGATAGATGATTCTGCGCTTAACAAGCTTGAAAAAATGCGGACACGTCTTTTAGCTTAATTGCGAAGACTGAACTAATAAAAGATTGAGGTATAGCGCAATGCAACAACTGAATCCATCCGAGATCAGTGCGCTCATTAAACAGCGTATCGGCGATCTGGACACCAGCGCGACCGCTAAAAACGAAGGTACCATTGTTATGGTATCCGACGGTATTGTGCGCATTCACGGCCTTGCTGATGCAATGTACGGTGAAATGATCGAATTCGACGGCGGCTTATTTGGTATGGCACTGAACCTAGAACAGGATTCAGTGGGCGTCGTTGTTTTAGGTAACTACTTAAGCCTTCAAGAAGGTCAAAAAGCACGTTGCACAGGTCGTGTATTAGAAGTTCCGGTTGGTCCAGAACTTTTAGGCCGTGTGGTAGATGCTTTGGGTAACCCAATTGATGGTAAAGGCCCTATTGATGCAAAATTAACTGATGCTGTAGAAAAAGTAGCACCAGGCGTAATTTGGCGTCAATCAGTGGATCAACCTGTTCAAACTGGTTATAAATCAGTTGATACCATGATCCCTGTAGGCCGTGGTCAACGTGAGTTGATCATTGGTGACCGTCAAACTGGTAAAACAGCAATGGCGATCGATGCGATCATCGCTCAGAAAAACTCTGGCATTAAGTGTGTATACGTAGCAATTGGTCAAAAACAATCGACTATCGCAAACGTAGTACGTAAGCTAGAAGAAACTGGCGCTATGGCGTATACCACTGTTGTCGCAGCAGGTGCATCTGATCCAGCAGCAATGCTGTATTTAGCTCCGTACTCTGGTTGTACAATGGGTGAATACTACCGTGACCGTGGTGAAGACGCGTTAATCATTTATGATGACTTGTCTAAGCAAGCTGTTGCGTATCGTCAAATTTCATTGCTTTTACGTCGTCCACCAGGTCGTGAAGCATATCCAGGTGACGTGTTCTATCTACACTCGCGTCTACTTGAGCGTGCTTCTCGTGTATCTGCTGACTACGTTGAGAAATTCACTAACGGTGAAGTTAAAGGTCAAACTGGTTCTTTAACTGCATTGCCGATTATTGAAACTCAAGCAGGTGACGTATCTGCATTCGTACCAACCAACGTAATTTCGATTACAGATGGTCAGATCTTCTTAGAAACATCATTATTCAACGCGGGTATTCGTCCTGCTGTGAACGCGGGTATTTCTGTATCGCGTGTTGGTGGTTCTGCTCAAACTAAGATCATCAAAAAATTGTCTGGTGGTATCCGTACCGCTTTGGCGCAATACCGTGAATTGGCAGCGTTTGCTCAGTTCGCTTCTGACCTTGACGAAGCAACTCGTAAGCAACTTGAACATGGTCAACGTGTAACTGAGTTAATGAAGCAGAAACAATATGCCCCATACTCAATTGCTGACCAAGCTGTTTCAGTTTATGCATCTAACGAAGGCTACATGGCTGACGTAGAAGTGAAGAAAATCGTAGACTTTGATGCTGCGTTAATTTCTTACTTCCGTTCAGAACATGCTGCGTTAATGCAACAAATCGATGAAACTGGTGATTTCAACAAAGACATCGAAGCTGCAATCAAAGCAGGTATTGAAAGCTTTAAAGCGACTCAAACTTACTAATTTAGCATTGGCTAGTTAGGGGTTTGGTTCACGGAATCAACCTTCGGAAGCCTGAAAGGGCTTTCGAATACTAGGTTAAGCGTATGGCAAATTTAAAAGAAATTCGCGCCAAAGTTGCTAGTATCAAGAGCACGCAAAAGATTACTCGCGCGATGCAAATGGTTGCTGCTTCTAAGATGCGTCGTGCGCAAGAGCGCATGGCTCAAGGCCGTCCGTATGCCGAAAATATGCACCGTGTAATTGCTCATTTGGTACAGGCGAACCCTGAATACAAACACCGTTATATGATTGAACGCCCTGTAAAACGCGTTGGTTATATCATCGTGTCTTCAGATCGTGGTTTGGCAGGTGGCTTGAACATTAACTTGTTCAAGAAAGTTGTAAAGCATGTACAGCAACAACAAGAGCAGTCAATTGAAGTTCAGTTTGCTTTAATTGGTCAAAAAGCGGTTTCGTTTTTTAAAAACTACGGCGGTAAAGTGCTTGGTGCAACTACAAACGTAGGTGACGCGCCAAGTCTTGAACAGTTATCTGGCTCTGTGCAAGTGATGTTAGATGCGTACGATAAAGGCGAGTTAGATCGCATTTACCTCGTGTCAAACGGCTTTGTCAATGCCATGACTCAAGATCAGAAAATCGAACAACTTGTTCCTTTAGCATCTGCTGAAGAAAACAAGACTCTTAACCGTCAATACGGTTGGGATTATATCTATGAACCAGAAGCTGAAGAGCTGTTAAATGGTTTATTGGTTCGTTACATCGAGTCTATGGTTTATCAAGGTGTGATTGAAAACATCGCATGTGAACAGTCTGCGCGTATGGTTGCAATGAAAGCTGCAACAGATAACGCAGGTGAACTGATCAAGAGCCTACAACTTATTTATAACAAGCTGCGTCAAGCCGCGATTACTCAGGAAATTTCTGAAATCGTTGGTGGTGCCGCTGCCGTTTAACATTATTAGTTTGAATTGAGGAGACAGCAATGAGTGGCGGTCGTATCATTCAGATCATCGGCGCGGTTATCGACGTCGAGTTTGAACGCAACAGCGTTCCTAAGATCTATGACGCTCTCCAAGTTGACGGTACTGAAACTACATTAGAAGTTCAGCAACAACTTGGTGATGGCGTAGTTCGTACTATTGCAATGGGTTCTACTGAAGGCCTTAAGCGTGGTTTGAACGTAACTAACACTAACGCGCCAATCTCTGTACCAGTAGGTACAGCGACACTTGGTCGTATCATGGACGTTCTTGGTCGCCCTATCGACGAAGCTGGTCCAGTTGCAACTGAAGAGCGTTTACCAATTCACCGTCAAGCGCCTTCTTATGCAGAACAAGCGGCTTCTACTGACCTTTTAGAAACTGGTATTAAAGTCATTGACTTACTTTGCCCGTTCGCGAAAGGTGGTAAAGTTGGTCTGTTCGGTGGTGCGGGTGTTGGTAAAACCGTAAATATGATGGAGTTGATCAACAACATCGCTAAAGCGCACTCAGGTTTATCTGTATTCGCTGGTGTTGGTGAGCGTACTCGTGAAGGTAACGACTTCTATCACGAAATGAAAGACTCTAACGTTCTTGACAAAGTAGCAATGGTCTACGGTCAGATGAACGAGCCGCCTGGTAACCGTTTACGCGTAGCGTTAACTGGTTTGACTATGGCTGAGTACTTCCGTGATCAAAAAGATGAGAACGGTAAAGGTCGTGACGTATTATTGTTCGTAGACAACATCTACCGTTATACACTAGCAGGTACTGAAGTATCAGCACTTCTAGGTCGTATGCCATCTGCAGTAGGTTATCAGCCTACACTTGCAGAAGAGATGGGTGTTCTTCAAGAACGTATTACTTCAACTAAGTCTGGTTCGATTACATCTATTCAAGCTGTATACGTACCTGCCGATGACTTGACTGACCCATCACCTGCTACAACGTTCGCGCACTTAGACGCAACTGTAGTATTGAGCCGTGATATTGCATCTCAAGGTATTTACCCTGCGATCGATCCACTAGACTCAACTTCACGTCAGTTAGATCCATTAGTTGTTGGTACTGAGCATTACGAAATTGCTCGTTCAGTTCAAAACGTTCTTCAACGTTATAAAGAATTGAAAGACATTATCGCAATTCTTGGTATGGACGAATTGTCAGAAGAAGACAAACTTACTGTATACCGTGCACGTAAGATCCAACGTTTCTTCTCTCAACCGTTCCACGTAGCAGAAGTATTTACTGGTGCGCCTGGTAAACTTGTACCGCTTAAAGATACAATTCGTGGCTTTAAAGGTCTTCTAGCTGGTGAATACGATCATATCCCTGAACAAGCGTTCTATATGGTTGGTGGTATTGACGAAGTGATTGCTAAAGCCGAGAAACTTTAATTAGCAGCTCTAATTTAGGAGATTCTCATGGCGACTATGCAATGTGACGTTGTAAGTGTAAAAGAGTCTTTGTACTCTGGCACTGTGACTATGCTAATTGCAAAAGGTGCTGGCGGTGAACTCGGTATTATGCCGGGTCACGCACCACTAGTAACTTTGCTTCAGCCGGGTGCAATCCGCGTTCTGCTGGAAAATGGTACAGAAGAATTAATCTATGTATCTGGTGGTGTTCTAGAAGTTCAACCGCATGTTGTTACGATTCTTGCAGATACTGCAGTTCGTGCAGAAAACTTAGATGAAGCCGCAATTCTTGAAGCGCGTAAACACGCTGAACAATTGTTGGCGAATCAAAAAAGCGATTTGGACTCTGCTGCTGCTTTGGCTGCTTTGGCAGAAACTGCTGCACAGTTGGAAACCATCCGCAAAATCAAAAACCGCGCACTTTAATTGCTGGTTTAAGATTGAAAAGCCACTCGAAAGAGTGGCTTTTTTTATTTTAAGTTAAGAATATTTAAGAAATATTTGTTATATTTTGTATTCTTATGTAAATATAAAAAATAGGGTGTATTAAATGTCTAATAAAATTTTACTTCCGTTATTGCTAGCATTGGGATTTGTTGGTTGTGCATCAGTTCCAAAGGCGGATTTGACGACAACTCAACAGCAAAAAGCAATACAAACTCCACAGGTCGGTAATGCTGGACTTTTTGTTTATCGATCTAACAATGTTATTGGTAGTGCTTTAAAAAAAGATATTTGGATTGATGGGGAGTGTTTAGGGGAAACAGCACGTGGTGTTTATTTTTATAAAGAAGTAGAGGGCGGAAAACAGCATACTATTTCTACAGAATCTGAATTTTCACCAAATCATTTAAAAGTGAATACTGAAACTGGAAAAAATTACTATATTCAGCAATATATCAAGCCAGGTGTTTTTGTTGGTGGTGCAAATTTAAAACTAGTTGATGAAATGGAAGGGAAAACAGCAGTGGAGAAATATAGTCTAGCTGTTGCAGGCAAGTGTAGTAAACCTACGATTTTGTTACCAAAGTCTTAATTTTTCACTTTGATTTTTTCACGAAGTTTGTACGACTTATTGTTTTAGAGATACAAACTTCGTGCTTTGTAATTGTTTACAATTTCTAAGTCGTGGTATTTTCATTATTCTGCTGATTGTGTTCACTTTTATAATTCGATTCACCCTGCAAAATCATACCCGCCAACTTCACCATTTCAGATTGAATATTGCCCATTTGCTGTTCTAGCTTTTTAAAATCGACCTGACTAAGGTTAATTTGTCCGTTTAAAAACGGGGAGTTTAAAACTTGTTGATTAGCTGCTAACAGGTTTTGACGAATCGTATCAATTTCTTGTGTTTTTAAATCTAAGCTGCTGAGGGTCTGATTAAAACCATGTAGTTGATGTTGTAATTGAGTTGCAGCAAGCTGGAGTTGTTGTGGGTCTTGTGCGTTGATTGCTGTTTGCAATTCTGATTTGGACTGATTGAGCTGTTCAACATATTGTCCAGCTTTAAGTTGTAGATCAGCTACATCGCGCACAATGTAAAACATATTGCCGCTGCTTAGGGGTGCTTGTGTTGCATCAGGATTGCTATTGCTAGAAGTTACAGTCCCTTGTTCTTCGACTGAGCTGCTTTGAGGGCTAGATGCTTGCTCACAAGCACTGAGTAGTAAACCTGCGCTGAGCAGGGGAAGCAGTATTGCATATTTAGAAAATGCTGTATTCATCTTGATCTAATCATTTATCAGGCATTAAAACTAATATAAAACGAAAATATGAATAAAAAACAGATTATTGCAAAGCAATAACAAATATTAGAAGTGTTGTTGAAACGAAAAACAGGGAGTTGCCGAAGCAAATCCCTGTTTAAAGCATTTATTGCTAATCATTATTTGGCGAGTTCTGCTGCAATCGCATCCAAAATTCGTGGGTCGTCTGCAGTTAGATCAGGCGCAAAACGTGCTACGACTTCACCTTGCTTGTTAACTAGGAATTTTTCAAAGTTCCATAAAACTTCAGGCGGATTATTTGGGGTTAAGCCATAATCGACCAAATCTTTCCACCATGGGCCTTCACCAATACGTTCAGGAATTGCTTGCGTTAAAGCCGTGTAGAGAGGATGTTTTTCTGCACCCACGACTGGAATTTTAGCAAACAATGGAAAACTCACCTGATAATTCAGTGAGCAAAATTCCTGAATTTCTGTATCGCTGCCCGGTTCTTGTGCCAAGAAATCATTCGATGGAAAGGCTAAAATTTCTAAGCCTTGTGCCTGTTTTGCTGCGTAGAGTTGCTGTAAGCCTTCGTATTGCGGGGTTAAGCCACATTTTGATGCCACGTTCACGATCAACAACACTTTTCCTGCATATTGATTTAATGTGGTTTCCGTACCCTGATTGGTTTTTACTGCAATGTCATAAACTGAAGTGCGCATAGTTGCTTCCTAGAATCTGTATTTTACCGCTACTGTTGTAACTGTAATTTTTGGGTACAGCAAGTTTTATAGCAAAGAAATTTACGACACTGATGGAATCCTGCATAGCCGTGATATTGCGCAGAAAAATGTAATTCGTATCTGCATTTTATTTTATTGATGGATAAATCGAGCGAAAAGTGCCATAAATAGACACTGGGTTTTTAGCACTTTGCATCACAAGTCAGTTATAGAAAAGGGTTTCACAGCAGGTATGCTGTTTGGTACAACAAGGATGATGAATACATGATACGGTCAGATAAAGGCGTATTTTGGGCAATTTTATTGCCATTGATTGCGGTATTGATTTGGTCTTTAAATATTGCAGTAACGAGGTATGTGGCGGAGTATATTTCACCCGTCAGTATCAGTTTTTATCGCTGGTTGATTGCTTTTCTGATTTTAACCCCGTGGATATTGCCCAAAGTTTGGCAGCAGCGTGAGTTGATTCGTCCACATTTGAAACAGTTGGCAGTGCTTAGTGCTTTTGGTTTGGTGCTGTATCAAGGTCTAAGCTATACCGCAGCCAATTACACCACTGCAACCAATATGGGCATTATTAATGCGTTTATTCCCATGTTTACGGTTTTGGTTTCATTGCTGATCTTAAAAGACATTCCGACACGATTTGCGGTTTTGGGCTGCATTATTTCATTTTCGGGTTTGTTGTATGTGATTGCACAAGGAGATTTGCGTCAACTCAGTCAGCTGACAGGACATGCGGGCGATATGCTCATGGTTTTGGCGGTATTTTTTTACGCCTTTTATGGGGTGTTTTTAAAGAAATGGAATTTAAAATTGCCGCTCATGCTGAGTCTTTATGTGCAAATTATATTCGCCTTACTTTACCATCTGCCATTTATTTTGTGGTTCGGCTTGGATCATTTAAATAGCCAAAATGGTTTAAGTGTGCTGTATGCAGGTATATTTCCTTCAATTATTGCACCTTTGGTATGGATGTTGGCCGTTCAATATTTAGGGCCAAATCGCACCAGTATTTTTATGAATTTGATGCCTGTTTTCACGGCTATCATTGCATATTTTTGGTTGGCAGAAGTGTGGGGGAGTTATCACAGTATCGGTGGATTGATTATTTTAACGGGTATTGTGTTGGCACAAATGAAAGCACGCGTACACATTCAAGCAAAAAGTTGAGTTTAATTGGTGTTTTTTTTGATCACATAAAGGTGTATTTAAAATGCCTTTTATTCAAAATTTATACAGTATTGAGTGTTATGAATTATGACAGTTTTTTTAATTTTTCTAAAATAATTGTAAAAATAGTAAGATAATTTAAATTGTTAAGAAAAAAAGATGAATCTTTCATTGAATATTTGTCTTGGATTAATAGGAAAAATCTATTTGTATAGTCGACTAAATTACTCCATAATTCACGTACTGAAAATGATCCACTGTATTCAATAATCAGTGAAATATCATTTGCAGCAAGATTTTCAAACCCTCTGGATGTGCTTTTATACACATCCTTTTTATGCTCAACCATCCCTATATGGTTGAGCTTTTTTTTATCCACTGGAGCGTAAAACCTCGTGGTTCAGCACGAGGATATAAGCGACTGGAGTAAACCATATGAACGACACGAAATGTCGTTTTAAATACTTGTAATATAGTCACTATTAAGAAAAATACTGTTAAAATAATTGGATGAAGACACTCAAATTACGCATAAAAGACAAACATTGCAAGGTGCTAAATCAGTTAGCATCCGAAGTAAATTTTGTCTGGAATTATG
>NZ_VPBV01000017.1:0-66457 GCF_013418545.1 Acinetobacter sp. YH12136 | reverse complement strand
AGATCCATGCACGTGTAGCAGTCCTTAACAGATTTACGGAATTAGGTCGCCCACTTACCCAAGTTACGCCTTAAATTTGGATCAATTAGGGGCGCTTTGCATTTCAAATCTTTGTGCAACAAAGCCCATATTTGGT
Source organism: Acinetobacter sp. YH12136 (assembly GCF_013418545.1). Classification (NCBI taxonomy): domain Bacteria; kingdom Pseudomonadati; phylum Pseudomonadota; class Gammaproteobacteria; order Moraxellales; family Moraxellaceae; genus Acinetobacter; species Acinetobacter sp. YH12136. The sequence continues at coordinate 66,321 of NZ_VPBV01000017.1, read as the reverse complement.
CTTTAAGCCTAGAAGAGCAATTTTATTTAATTTGGCCTTTATTACTTTTAGGGATCATTCAACTCTCTCAAAATTTAAAAATTTTTTCTTTATTTTCCATAACTATACTTTCATTAATTGCCTCTCATATACTAACTCAAAGTAATCCGATTGCCGCCTACTATTTACTCCCTTCACGAATATTTGAGTTTACCATCGGTGCTGCTTTAGTATTCTTACCCTCTTTAAATCTTCATAAAAATACATCAATATTATTAAGCATACTTTTTATTTTTATCATTGTTGCATCAAGTTCTTTTATTGATAGCCGATCTCTGTTTCCTTCTTTTACAGCCTTACTCCCTTGTCTTTCTGCTGCAGGTTTTATCTACTTTGGAAAGTACTCCACTGGACTTTCAACCAAATGGATAGAGTATATTGGAAAAATTTCATATCCTATGTATTTGTGGCATTGGCCTATTATCGTTTATTTAACAATACTTTCTATTAGTTTAAATTTAATTGGAAAAATTTTAATTTTAGTTTTTACGATTGTATTTTCTGTCTTAACTTATGAAAAAATTGAGAAAAAAATTAAAAAAACTTCAAAAACAGCAACTATGCCCATAAAAAAATTATTTATCCTTCCATCCTTATTTATTATTTTTCTCAGTACAAGTAGCTCACTATTTCACCAAAAAGAAGAAAATAATAATACACTGGATACACCAATCATAAAATGTATTGACCAAAATCAACACCCCATTAACGATTGTTTGATGGGTAATAAAAATGCTGAAAAAATTTCTGTATTATTGATTGGAGATAGTCATGCTAATGCACAATCAGGCTTCATCAATCACCTTTTATTAGATGCCAATTTACAAGGTTATGAACTCACAAAGTCTTCCTCAGCCTTTTTATACGGACTGCACAGATCTGTACAAAATCCAAAAAGCAAGGAGATTCATTTAATATCAGATTATTACCCCCATAACACAACAGTTGCTGATCTCATACATGCAAATAAATTCAAGTATGTCGTTATGGGTGGTTACTTCCCTCATAACTGGAAGCGCAATCTTTACTCTACAAATACAACTCCTTCCACCTCTTCCTCTAAAGCATTCTTTATAGAAGGATTGAAGAATTCTATAACTCTGATTGAAAATTCAGGTGCTATACCTGTTTTAATGAATGACAATCCAATTCTTACAGACGTGGATGTCAACTGTCATGTGAGATCTTCTTTTTCAGATTGCAGTTTTGAAAGAAAAAAATATGAAGAAGACTTTATGGAATGGCATGAAATATTAAACACAATTAAAAAAGAACATAAAAATCTTGTGGTTATAGATTTTAACAATATAATTTGTAATAAGAATTCTTGTTTTTCTTCACTTAATAATGTTGCTTTATATAGAGATAATCAACATCTAACTTACGCTGGTTCTAAGCAAATTGGTATCGAGTACTTAAAACAGCACACAAATCCTTTTCAATAGCCAAGATGACAAAACTTAACTACTATTTCAAATAGCATATTACGTTGATCCGCATAGTTGCAAATTATTACACAAGCTTATTGCATACAAATGGACAAGCAACTTTAAGTGAGTCTTGTTATGCTCCCGCTGCTTAGCCCAAAAGTGTGATGCACTTCACATAATGACAATATTTGTCCAAAGTATAAGATTCAACCTGACAATATTTGTCACTTTTTAACAAAAATATACCGTGAAATTTATAGTCTAAATTTTTTTATGTATAAGATGCTGTTTTTCTGTCTAAATTGTCTATAATAAAAGTTGGCACGTTTAGTGCTAACATTAAAATAGCTTACATAGCTTATAACTAAATTAACAACATTTGTGGAGAATGTTATGAATACAATGCAGAAGGGCTTCACGCTCATCGAGCTTATGATTGTTGTAGCGATCATTGGTATTTTGGCTGCGATTGCGATTCCTGCTTATCAAAACTATACGAAGCGCTCTCACGTTTCTGAAGGCCTTAGTTTGGCAGGCGGTGCTAAAACTGCTGTTACAGAGTTTTATTCCTCTCAGGGTACTTGGCCAACTGCTAATGCTAATGCAGGTTTACCAACAGATGTATCGATTAAAGGTAATGCCGTTAGAAGCGTAGGCGTATCAGGAAGTACTATTACTATTACTTATAATACAAAAGTTGAACCAGCAGCGACTTTAATACTTCAGGGTGCTTCTACTTCTGGAGGTGTAACCTGGACTTGTACAGGTGGATCTTTAAAAGCAGAATTACGTCCAAGCAACTGTCGTTCTTAATATAAATTGCTTAAAAAAGCACCCCTCTGGGTGCTTTTTTATATAAAGAGTTAACTTACGTGCGTAAATTTTATTTAATAAGTCTTGCTCTTATAACAATATTCAGTTTTACACTTTTTCTTTATTGGCCTGGTTTACTTGGAGATTATGTCTTTGATGATCCTGCAAATATTTTAAATAATCAAAAAATTGCTATTACCACATTAGATTATAAAAGTTTAAAATCTGCTTGGTATTCAGGTGATGCAGGACCACTAGGTCGCCCCATCAGCATGTTGTCCTTTGCACTCAATCATTATTTTACAGGTTTTGAACCTTTTTATTTTAAATTTACAAATCTATTTATTCACTTAATCAATGGTTTATTGGTTTTTATTATTAGCCTAAAATTATTTCAATGGCTAAGCCACCAATACCAAAGAATTTCGCTTCAATCTGCCGCATATCTTGCTTGTTTAGTCAGTTTAATCTGGCTCATTCACCCTTTAAATCTAACCAGCGTATTGTACGTTGTACAGCGCATGACTAGCCTATCCACATTATTTGGATTATTCGCACTTGCTATTTATTGTTTCTGGCGTACTCGAGCAATCACAGGGTTAAATACTATATTTGCGTTATGCGGTGTAGCTTTAAGTCTATTAGCCTCTATACTAAGTAAAGAATCTGGAATTTTATTTATTCCCTTAATTTACTGGGTTGAATTGATTATTTTCCAAGCTAAAAACCTACAATTTCAACCGATTTATATCAAAAAAATTAAATTAATTCATATGCTTTGGGGTGGAGTAATTGCTGCTGGATTAATATTTTTATATTTATTGCCACCCTATCTTAACCCTGTAAATTTCGCAAGACGTGATTTTACTTTAGATGAGCGACTACTTACCGAATCACGAGTGATTTTTTATTATCTAAAAATGACCTTTTATCCATTACTTTCGGATTTAAGTTTATATCATGATGATTTTACCATTTCCAAATCAATCACTCAGCCAATAACAACACTATACTCTTTAGCTGGACTGCTTGGAATTAGCCTAGCTTGTATAGCCTTGTTTAAAAAACACCCTATGTTACTTTTTGCTTGGGGTTGGTATGTGATAAGTCAGTTGCTCGAATCAACTTTTATTAGTCTTGAATTAGTCCATGAACATCGTAATTACTTTGGCATCATTGGCTTTATAGTTGCAGCGGTCTATTATATAGCGCAAATTAATAATAAAAAAATTCAACCTTTTATTTATATATTAAGTGCTATCTATATTGCAAATTTAGCATGGACAACATGGCAGCGCTCCGAAATTTGGTCAAATCTTGTAGATCATGCAGTGTATGAAGCAGCGATGCACCCACAGTCAGATCGTGCTAATTATCAATTGGCCCGTATTTATATGAAACTAATGCAAAATGAACAAAATTCACAACAGAAAAGGCATTATGCACAGCTTGCTCAACACGCCTTAAATAAAGCGAAAAATAGCTATATACCTGCGAATGGTGCTTGGTTTGCTGAGTTACACTTAGCATCTTATCTCGGAAATCCTGTTTCACAACAAACCATTAATGAATTAATCTGGCGTTTGGAATATAAACCCTTCCAAAATAGTAATGTCAGTTTTTTGAGCGCCTTTTCAAATTGTCAAATTAATGGCTTTTGTAAAGTGCCTCATGAGCAAGCTATATCGATTATTGCTGCTGGACTAGATAACAAAGGAATAGACAATCGTTTAAAATCAGAAATTTATAAATTATTAACACAATATTTTGTGGGTGTGATTTCTGATTTTGAAAAAGGTGAAGAGTTTATGCACCATGCGATCACGTTACATGAGGATGTTAATGGACGTTTAATTTTCGCGCAAGTATATCGTCTACAAAATAAGTTGCCCCAAGCTAAACAACAATTGCAACAAGCAAAGCAACTCGATACTCAGAATGTTTGGATCAAAGAGATTGAGATTGAACAGCGTAATATAGATAATGCTATGCTTAGTAAAAAAAGAGCAAACCATGAAAGTTAGTATCGTTCTCCCTGCAAAAAATGAGTCTGCTGCAATTGGTCAAACTATTGCACAAATTCAATTACTTCAACTGGCACACGAAGTTATTGTGGTGAATGATGGTTCTACAGACCAAACTAAACAAGTTGCAGAATCTGCTGGTGCTAAAGTAGTCACTCATCCTTACTCAAAAGGTAATGGTGCAGCCATCAAAACAGGCGCAAGGGCTGCCACAGGTGACATCATTGTATTTATGGATGCTGATGGGCAACATGACCCACAAGATATCCCTCGCTTGATTGAGAAAATTGAACAAGGCTATGATTTGGTGGTAGGCGCTAGGCAAAAAGGTTCACAAGCCAGTATTGGCCGTGGTATTGCCAATGCACTCTATAACAACCTTGCAACATATATGACTGAACAAAAAGTAGAAGATCTCACCTCTGGTTTTCGTGCCGTTCGCGCAGACAAATTTCGTGAGTTTTTATATTTGCTACCGAATGGATTTTCATACCCTACCACCAGTACTATGGCATTTTTCCGCGCAGGTTACTCAGTAACTTATGTTCCAATACATGCTGCAAAACGCATAGGTAAAAGTCATATTCAACCATTAAAAGACGGTGTGCGCTTCTTTCTAATTATTTTTAAAATTGCCACACTATTTTCACCTTTAAAGATGTTTTTACCAATCGCTGTAGTGTTATTTTTAATGGGAACAGGTTGGTATGGATATACCTTATGGGATGCAGTACGTTTTACCAATATGAGTGCTCTACTTTATACAGGAAGTATTATGATTTTTTTAATGGGGCTAATTTCGGAGCAGATTACCAATTTGATGTATAAAGATGGAAATTAAGACATGGAACACTTAAGAAAGCCCCATGTTGCTCTGGATAATCGAAATAGTAAAGCCCTTAAAATTCAAAAAATTATTGCATCCGAAAGGGGGTTTCGGCAACAGGATTTTATTCTTGAAATTGGTACAGGTAGTGGTGGAATAGCAGCATATTTCGCTGCACAGAACATACAATTTAATGTTCAGGCAGTTGATGTGGTTGATAGTCGGGTAACTAAAGAGGGTTATCAGTTTCAGTTGGTTAATGGTACGACTTTGCCATTTAAGGATGAAAGTTTTGATGTCGTAATTACCAATCATGTAATAGAGCATGTAGGGGAGTCGGATGCGCAGCTTCATCATCTTTGTGAGGTAAAGCGTGTATTAAAAAAAGATGGTGTTGCTTATTTGGCAGTACCAAATAGATGGATGCTGGTTGAACCTCATTATCAGTTAATCTTTTTAAGCTGGTTACCAAAAAATATCGTTCAAAATATCTTAAAAAGATGAGAAATATTGATTTTTATGATTGTGAACCATTTGAGAAGAAACAGCTGGAACATTTATTTGATATTGTTGATTTTTCTTACCAAAATCAAACGATTCAGGCACTTAAGATTTTATTGCAAGATGAAAGAGAAAATCATAAATTTTTGTATTATATGTTCTTGTGTATCCCTGATTTTGTGTTAAGAGTATTTCTAGGTGTTATTCCAACTTTAATTTATACAATGAAAATCAATAGGCATTGATGTGTTAAATACTTTAGTACAGCTTTGGCGGATTCTTACACCACTAGATAAACGTAAATTAGTTTTAGTTCTAGTTTTGGTTTTAGTGATGGCGTGTATTGAAGCTGCTGGGGTAGTATCGATTATGCCTTTTTTAGCAGTTTTATCAAACCCTTTAATTATTGAAACAAACCCTATTTTTCATAAACTATATGTATTATCAAATAGCCAAAGTACCCAGCAATTTATTATGTATATGGGAGTATTATCTCTATTTGTTGTGATATTTTCAGCAGGGTTTAAAATTGTTACGCAGTATGCTTTATATCGCTTTGGTAATTTGCAGCGGCATTATTTTTCAACTCGATTACTAAGTATCTATTTAAAACAGGATTATGAATTTTTTATACAGCGTAATAGTTCAGCGCTTATCAAAAATGTATTAGCAGAAACAGATCAGTTGGTCTGGAATATGATTCAACCAGCTTTGCTCATCTTATCCTATGGTGTTGTACTTTGTGCAATGGTAGGGATTTTGTTGATTTATGATCCTATTATGGCAATTTCAACGGCATTGGTTTTAATTGGATTTTATTTTGGTATTTACTGGATAGTGAAAAGACGGCTTAATCGTATTGGATTGGGTTTTGCAGAGGCGAATACAGAACGTTATCAATCCTGTCAGGAAGCATTGAGTGGGATTAAGGATGTTATTATCAATCATGCTCAGCAAGGCTATCTTGATAATTTTGAAAAATATTCTAGGACTTATGCAAGACATTATGCAACGAAAGACACATTAGGACAGATTCCGTTACATATTATTGAAACAGTAGGTTATAGTTGTCTGATTATTTTGGCAATTATTCTAGCGTATTCTGGTAAGGATGTATCGCATATTCTGCCGGTATTAGGCTTGTATGGTTTTGCTGCTTATCGTATGTTACCTGCAGCACAGAATATCTATCGTTCAGTGACCCAGATTAAATTTTCAGAACATGTTTTTGATAATGTGCAAAGAGAATTTGCCCTAGAGCAGGATCAGAAAAAATTAGCACAAAATGGCGAGACTTTAGATTTTCATCAGGAAATCCGGTTAGAGCATCTTGAGTTTGCTTATCCAAGCAGGCAGGAGAAGCCAGTGATTAGGGATTTTAGTTTTACGATTGTTAAGAATACGAGTGTTGGCATTGTTGGTAAAAGTGGTAGTGGAAAAAGTACCCTGATGGATTTGATGTTGGGTTTGCTTAAACCTCAAAGTGGTCAGATTTTTATTGATGATATTGAGTTAGTGCAGCAAAACATGGCAGCATGGTATAATATTGTTGGCTATGTTCCACAAAGTATTTATCTTGCAGATAAATCCATTGCAGAAAATATTGCCTTTGGTGTGCCAATCGAGCAGATTGATTTAGCTCAAGTTGAATTTGTGGCGAAACAAGCGCAATTACATGATTTTATTGTGGAACAACTGCCACGGGGATATGATACAGTGGTGGGTGAGCGTGGTGTTATGCTTTCGGGTGGACAACGACAGCGTATTGGTATTGCGCGAGCTTTGTATAAAAATCCGCAAATCTTATTTATGGATGAAGCAACTAGTGCTTTAGATACAGAAACGGAAGCTGCTGTAAATGAAGCAATTCAAAGTTTAAGTGGGAAAAAAACCATGGTGATTATTGCTCACAGGGAAAGTGCGGTGGCGAAGTGTGATAGAGTTTTAAAGCTCGTTCCACATTCTAGTTAAATGTGCGAAAGCATTTAATTGCACATAAAGAAAGATCTATTAAATGTGCTTGATTATTGAAAAATGGAAGTTTCATGAGATTTATTGTTGTTGGCGCAGGTTATGTTGGATTAGCAAATGCAGTTATGTTGGCACAGCACTTTGACGTAAATATCATTGATATTGATCAGAGTAAAGTTGCCACTATTAATGCAAAGCAAAGCCCTATTAAAGATACAGAAATAGAAAATGCCTTCCATGATTTTGACTTAAATCTGACCGCAACAATTGAGCGGAATTTCAAACATGCAGATGTTGTTATCATCGCCACGCCTACTGATTATGATCCAGTACTCAATTATTTTGACACTTCAAGTGTAGATAGTGTTATTGATGAGGTCGTGTTACAAAATCGACATGCGATCATCGTCATAAAATCCACTGTTCCCGTAGGCTATACGGACTCGAAAAGAAAGCAACATCTAAACGATAACATTATTTTTTCTCCAGAATTTTTAAGAGAAGGCAAAGCATTATATGATTGCTTAAATCCTTCTCGGATCGTAATAGGCGACAACTCATCTCGGACTAAAATATTTATAGAAAAGATGTTGCAATGTGTTGATAAAAAATCCGTTGACGTCGTTTATACACACAATAGCGAGGCTGAGGCGATTAAGCTATTTTCAAACACTTATCTTGCTATGCGCGTTTCTTTTTTTAATGAATTAGATAGTTATGCACAAACCTTTAATCTAAATGCAAAAGATATTATACAAGGCGTCGGTTTAGATGATCGTATCGGTATGCACTACAACAACCCCTCGTTTGGATACGGTGGTTATTGCTTACCTAAAGATACTAAACAGTTATTGGCAAATTTTAAAAAAGTACCAAACACTATTATTTCAGCAATTATAGACTCAAATGAAGTAAGGAAAAATTTTATCGTACAGTCTATTTTAGCTAAACAGGCGAAAATAATTGGCGTTTATCGTTTGGTGATGAAAAGTGATTCGGATAACTTTAGGTCATCAGCTGTCAGATGAAGGATGTTGGGGATGGGCGACATGGAAGAGATCATGGCAATTTTTGAAAAGGATACAGATCGTTTAATCAAGACGTTTACACCAAGCATGATTAAAGAGTTTAACTTTGATAATACAACCGATTTTTGGACGCAGGTTGTAATGAATCAGCAAGGCAAAATCAACACTTGGGCAATTTATTGGTATGCCACAGTGTTTTTGAATAATGGTTTATTTTTACATCCTAAAGAAACGTTTATAGTGAATATTGGACATGATGGTAGTGGTGTGCATTGTGGTCAGACGAATAAATTTGATAGTCCGTTAATACAAACTTATGACATAGCTTTTCCTGAAAAACTTGAGGTTTGTGATACTGCTAGAGAAGCTCATAAAGAATATTTCAGCTCTCAAACCGGACATATACATCGAATGATAAGAAAACTATCATCATTAGTAGGATTATGGAGATGATTAAATATATTACTCATAATAATCAACTATTATCAGTCATTATCCATCGAAACTTTGAGAAACAAGGCATAGAATTTTTCACACCAGATGATTTCTCTCAACAACTTGCATATATGAAACGTCCAAAGGATTACGTAATTCCACCTCATGTGCATAACCCAGTATTACGTGAAGTGCACTTAACGCAGGAAGTTCTTTTTATCAAAAGCGGTCGAGTCCGTGTAGACTTCTATGACGATGATAAAAATTATTTGGAAAGCACCACTGTTGAAGCGGGGGATGTTATTCTGCTAGCACATGGTGGACATGGTTTTGAAATGTTGGAAGAATCTGAAATCATCGAAGTCAAACAAGGACCGTATGCAGGCGAGATGGATAAAGTCAGATTTGAGCCCATCTGCAAAACGCAAATTAAGGTAAAAGATGATTGCCGTTAATGAGCCATTACTGAATGGTAATGAAAAAAACTATCTAAATGAATGTATTGATACAGGCTGGATTAGCTCTGAAGGTCCATTTATCAAAAAATTTGAACAAGGTATGGCAGACTATGTTGGTCGCCATTATGCAGTGTCAGTAACCAATGGCACTGCAGCGCTTGAAATGGCTATTGTCGCTTTAGGTATCGGCTTAGGCGACGAAGTTATTATGCCAAGCTTCACCATTATTTCTTGTGCGCAGGCAGTGGTAAAAGCGGGTGCTACACCAGTATTAATAGATTGTGAATATGATAGCTTCAATTTATGTGTTGAAGCGATTGAAGCTAAAATTACAGCACAAACCAAAGCGATTATGGTTGTGCATATCTATGGTTTACCTGTGGATATTAATCCAATTTTAGCTCTAGCCAAGAAGTACAATCTTAAAATCATTGAAGATGCGGCGGAAATGCATGGTCAGACCTATCATAATAAAAAATGTGGTAGTTTCGGCGATATAAGTATTTTTAGCTTCTATCCAAATAAGCACATTACTACTGGCGAAGGTGGTATGGTATTGATGGATGATGAAGTTTTGCATGAAAAATGTAAATCATTAAGAAATCTTGGTTTTTCACCTGATGGTAGTAAGCGTTTTATCCATGAAGAAATAGGATGGAACTTGCGAATGACGAACATTCAAGCTGCGTTGGGTGTGGCGCAATTGGAAAGAATAGATGAATTTGTAGAAAAGAAACGCTGGATCGGCGGAATGTATCAGGATTTATTACAGGACATTGATGCAATTAACCTTCCAATAAAGCGAACATCGTTTGCTGAAAATATCTATTGGGTATTTGCAATCACCTTGAAAGATGAGTATCCAAAAACCACCCAACAAGTGATGAAAGAACTTGGTGAAAAAGGCATCGGAACTCGCCCGTTTTTTTACCCGATGCACCAGCAGCCTGTCTTAAAAAAAATGGGGCTATTTGTAGATGAAGTTTATCCAAACGCAGCAAAACTATATGAGAGAGGATTTTATATCCCAAGCGGCTTGGCATTAACAGAGGCACAAATACAAGAAGTATCCAAGATTATGCATGAGGTTATCCAATGAGCCAGTTCGGTCATTTATATTCTCAATATTACGATTTACTTTATCAAGATAAGGATTATATTGGTGAAGTCGAATATATAAAGGAATTGATCAAAACCTATAAAAGCGATGCCTTAACCATATTAGACTTGGGTTGCGGTACGGGTAAACATGCAGAACTGCTTTGTGATGCAGGCTATCGTGTTCATGGCATAGATTTGAGTACAGATATGCTGTCGATAGCTGAGCAAAGACGATTAGGCAAAGAAGATCGCCTGAGCTTTACTTATAGTAATATCCAAGATCTCACATTAAATCAAAAATTTGATGCAGTCATCTCGCTTTTTCACGTCATAAGTTATCAAAGCTCTAATCAAGAGTTGGTGCAAGCTTTCCAAGTTGCAAAGAATCATTTGAGCGAAAATGGTATTTTGATTTTTGATTTTTGGTACGGTCCTGCCGTTTTGACAGATTTGCCAACAACACGAGTAAAACGGCTAGAAAATGAGTCAATTAAAGTGACGAGATTGGCTGAACCCGTCATACATGTTCAAGAAAACGTTGTTGATGTAAATTATACTGTTTTTATTCAAGACAAAAAAACTCAGGAAGTGGTAGAAAATAAAGAGTTACATAAGATGCGATATTTGTTTGATACCGAACTTGAGCTGATTTGTGAGCAAGTCGGGTTTGGTGTTTTAAATAAGTTCAAGTGGATGAGTAAAGAATCTCCATCGTTGGATAGTTGGAATGTGGTATGGATACTAAGAAAAAAATATTAATTATTCACCCAGAGGGTAATATTTTTAATAATCCTAATCTTTTAGCAATAGCAAACTATCTATCTGACGATTTTGATGTTGATGTACTAATGCCTCAATTTTTATATACTAATGAATCAAAGTTTGAAATGATAGTGTATAAACCTATATGGAATAAAATTAAGAATAGAATTAATTATTTTTTACTCTACAAATTATTATTTATTTTTTTTAGCTCTAGATATACAAAAAAGTATGATTTTATTTTTGGCGTTGATAGGATTGGCATCATTGATGCTTATTTATTATCTAAGAAAAACAAATGTAATTATGCTCTAATTTCATATGAAATCTTATTCAAAGATGAAACATCGCAGCAGTTCAAAGAAATTGAAATAACTTCTTGTCAGAAAATATCTTTTGCAATAGTACAAGATGAGCTAAGAGGGCGGTTTTTAGTAAAAGAAAATAAAATTAATGATAATAAATTGATATTTATCCCTGTAGCTAGTGATGGTTTTTCAGAAATTTCTGAAAAGAAAAATATTTTACATAAAATATTTAATCTACCACCCGAAACAAATATTCTAATATTTACAGGTAGTGTTGCTCAGTGGACATCTATTGATGAAATATTAGAGCAAGCTAATGATTTTCTACCGCCAAACTGGGCGTTAGTGATTCATGATCGGTATGGCAAGGCAAGGCAAAGTATCCATAAAATGAAGCTTGACTATACAATAGGAAAGAATATTTTTTTAATAGAAGATAGTATTTTTAGTTTTGAAGATCTTAATTCGATATTATCGGATGCAGTACTCGGAATTGTAAGCTATCGTCCAGTAGAAGGTTCACCCTACACTGGAAAAAACATTCAGCATATTGGACTTGCATCAGGTAAATTTAGCACCTACATGAAAAATGGTCTTCCAACTTTGGTATATAGAGCGGATGAATTGGGTGAAATTGTAACTGCGAATAGATTAGGTTTTTTTGTGAATGACTTAAAAAATCTAAGACATATCTTAGAGAATTTTGAGGGTAGGGATAAATATGAAACTCACTGTCAGTATTTTTTTAATACAACGTTATCATTTGAAAATTATAAAAATATTCTGAAAAGTAAGATAGAGTTACATATTGAGTAAGCTATTATGAATATAGTTTATTAGTACATAGTAGTTTAGGAAGTCTTAAATGAAAAAAGCACTCATCACAGGAATTACAGGTCAAGACGGCTCATATCTAGCCGAATTTCTGTTAGAAAAAGGCTATCAAGTTCATGGAATTAAGCGCCGTTCATCTTTATTTAATACACAGCGAATCGACCATCTCTATCAGGATCCACATGTCGATCATCAACAATTAATTCTTCATTATGGTGATTTAACAGATTCGTCGAATCTGACGCGATTATTGCAAGAAATACAGCCTGACGAAGTCTATAACTTAGCTGCCCAATCGCATGTGGCGGTCAGCTTTGAGTCGCCTGAATATACCGCTGATGTTGATGCAGTTGGGACACTTCGTTTACTTGAAGCAATTCGTTTTTTAGGCTTAGAGAAAAAAACCAAATTTTATCAGGCATCAACGTCAGAACTTTATGGCTTAGTGCAAGAATCTCCTCAAACCGAAACCACTCCGTTTTATCCACGATCACCTTATGGTGTGGCCAAGCTTTACGCTTACTGGATTACCGTGAATTACCGAGAGGCTTACGGCATATATGCTTGTAACGGGATTTTATTTAACCATGAATCCCCTCGTCGTGGCGAAACCTTTGTGACTCGAAAAATTACTCGTGGACTAGCCCATATCGCTTTAGGTCTGGAAAAGTGCTTGTATTTAGGTAATCTTAAAGCTCTGCGAGATTGGGGACATGCTAAAGACTATGTGCGAATGCAATGGCTCATGTTACAGCAAGATCAACCCGAAGATTTTGTGATTGCGACAGGCGTACAATTTTCAGTTCGGCAATTTATTCAATGGTCTGCACTGGAATTAGGAATTCATTTAAAGTTCGAAGGTGAAGGTGTTAATGAAATTGCAGTTGTCGAAAATATCACTGGGTTAAATGCAATTGGCGTAAACATTGGTGATGTGATTGTTCGTGTAGATCCACGTTATTTTAGACCAACAGAAGTAGAAACTTTGCTAGGTAATCCACAAAAAGCAAAAGATAAGTTGGGATGGGTACCCGAAATCACGGTGCAGGAAATGTGCAAAGAAATGGTTCTGGAAGATCTTAAACTGGCTCAACGTAATGCTTTATTAAAACATTCTGGACATGACGTATTTTCTCCTTGGGAAGCAGATAGATGACCCCAGAGAAAAAACAACAAATCTTTGTCGCGGGGCATCAAGGTATGGTGGGGTCTGCTCTTGTCCGTACACTAAGCCAAAACAAGAGTCTCCAGATTATTGTGGCTACTCGGCGGGAATTAGATTTAACCAATCAAAGTGCGGTAAGACATTTTTTTGCTTACCAGCATTTTGATCAGGTTTATTTAGCTGCTGCTAAAGTTGGCGGCATTCATGCAAACTCGGAATATCCCGCTGACTTTATTTATCAAAACTTAATGATTCAGAATAATGTCATCGATGCTGCTCACCAAACCGATGTGCAAAAATTACTATTTCTAGGATCATCTTGTATTTATCCTAAATTTGCAGAGCAACCCATTCAAGAAGAGTCGCTATTAGCAGGTTATTTAGAACCCTCAAATGAACCCTATGCAATTGCCAAAATTGCAGGAATCAAATTGTGTGAAAGCTACAATCGCCAATATGGACGAGATTATCGAAGTGTAATGCCGACTAATTTATACGGTATTCATGATAATTTTCATGATCAGAATAGCCATGTCATTCCTGCCTTAATTCAGCGTATTCATTCCGCTAAAATAGCTGATCAAAAACAGGTAGAAATTTGGGGAACTGGACAAGCTAAACGTGAGTTTCTTTATGTGGATGATATGGCATCAGCATGTATCCATGTCATGAATGCACCCTTCGCACAATACCAACAGATGACCGCCACTCTCTCCCATCTTAATATCGGCACAGGTGAAGAAGTGACGATTCAGGAACTGGCACAATTAATTTGTGATGTGATTGGATATCAGGGAAAATTAATTTTTAATGCGCAAAAACCCGATGGTACGCCTCGCAAAGTATTAGATATTTCGCGCTTACATCAGCTTGGTTGGCAGCATCAAATTTCATTAAAAAAAGGTTTAGCACAAACCTATTCATGGTATCTTAATCAGCAAGGACAACTTAGAACCGTATAGTGCATTAAGGATACAAGCATGATTGTACCTGTGATTTTAGCTGGAGGATCGGGTACACGACTATGGCCCCTCTCCCGCCAATCCAATCCCAAACAGTTTTTATACTTGGTCGATCAGCAATACACCATGTTACAGCTGACCCTAAAACGTTTAGAAAATTTATCCCAACAGGTTCTACCTCCAATCATTGTTTGCAATGAAAATCATCGTTTTATTGTCGCAGAGCAATTACGCCAAATTGATATTGCTCACGCTTCTATTATTTTAGAACCTTGCGCTAAAAATACTGCTCCAGCGATTACCCTAGCGGCATTACAGGCACTAGAATTATATCCTGACCAAAGTGTGAGCTTGTTAGTCTTATCCGCAGATCATTATATTGCCGACATCCCTGCTTTCCAGCACAGTATCTTACTTGCGGAACAACAAGCACGATTAGAGAAACTGGTTATATTTGGAGTAAAGCCAACAGAACCTCATACAGGTTATGGCTATATTCAATTAGGCGAGCAAATAAAAGAAAAAAATACTTACAAACTGGACAAATTTGTAGAAAAACCAGATTTACAAACGGCAGAACACTATGTATCAAGTCAAAATTATTTGTGGAATAGTGGGATGTTTATGTTCCAAACTCCACTCTTTTTACAAGAGTTAAAACATCATCAAGCTGATATTTATCAATGCTGTGTAAACGCATGGCAATATAAAACTAAAGATTTAGATTTTATTCGCATTGGTTTGCAAGAATTCCAACAGTGTCCAGAGAATTCGATTGACTACGCCATTATGGAAAACACCACTCAAGGTGTGGTTATTTGTCTTGATGTAGGCTGGAATGATTTAGGTTCGTGGTCATCATTGTGGGAATCGAATCAAAAGGATGCGAATCAGAATGTTATATTTGGTGATGTTATAGCCGAACAAAGTCAGCGTAACTATGTTTATTCAGCTTCTCGCTTAGTCACCGTGTTTGGTGTGGAAGATCTCATTGTTGTTGAGACCAAAGATGCAGTTTTAATTGCTCATCAAGATAAATCGCAAGAGATTAAAAAAATCGTTGAACAATTAAAAAATGAACAGAGAGTAGAACTACGGCAGCATAAAGAAGTCGTTCGACCTTGGGGAAAATATGATTGTATTGATGTTGGTTCGCGCTACCAAGTCAAACGAATTACAGTCAATGCCAAAGCAAAACTATCACTGCAAATGCATCATCATCGAGCAGAACATTGGGTAGTGGTGAAAGGAACTGCAAAAGTCACTAAAGGCGAAGAACAGTATTATGTCTCAGAAAATGAATCCACTTTTATTCCTTTAGGTACTTTACATAGTTTGGAAAACCCTGGTTGCATTCCTTTAGAGTTAATCGAAATACAATCTGGTAGTTATTTGGGAGAAGATGACATTTTGCGATTTAAAGATGAGTATGGACGTATCTAAATGCTGAAAAAATTAGAAGTTTTTGATGGAAAGATTAGTGTTATTACCGCAGTTTATAATGCTGAAAATCATATTCATTCTTTAATTGAAAGTTTAAGACATCAAGTTGATCCGAATTTTGAATGGGTTGTGGTTGACGGGCTGTCAACAGATAACACCCTAGATATCCTAAAAAAAATTGATGATCTCAATATTAAAATAATTTCCGAAGCAGACTTCGGCATTTATGATGCGTTTAATAAAGGTGTCAAACTTTCTCAAGGTGAGTATTATTTAGTTGCTGGGGCTGATGATATTTTTTACCCAAATGCCGTTGCAGATTATAAAAATGCAATAAATAGCAATATCGACATAATTACCGCAACTGTAAAAATGGGAAATGAACTTGCAAAGCCGATGGGGCATAGCTGGAGCTGGCTATTTGGGATGCGGGCTTTTATTTCCTGCCATTCAGTGGGTGCGCTTATTCGAAAAGAACTACATCAGAAATATGGATTCTATTCAAGGAAATTTCCCATAACGGCAGATCAGCTATTTATCAAACATTGCTGCCAGAGTGGCGCCCAAGTTAAAGTTATTGACAAATTAGTGGGTAACTATGGAGTAGATGGAGTAAGTGCTAGAGATATGTTTGGTGGTTGCACAGAAATGTTTAGAGTTCAGTTACTTACAAAAGAAAATAAATGGGTGCAATATCTTATCCTCGTGATTAAATTAACATTACGGATGTTTAGATAGAATAATATTTACCCCCTCATCATTAAGCTACTACACTGGTATAGATCTCGATATATTTATCCACCATATCATCTATATTAAAATTTGCCACAGCATTTTCTCTAGCCTTTCTTCCGACCTCAACGCATAATTCTGGGTGCTTCTTTAAATGCCTTATGGTCTGAACAAAATCATCTATATTATCTTTTTTGCAAAGAAAGCCAGTCATTCCATGATCAGCCAGCTCAGTTAATGAAGAGCAATCAGAAATCACTACGGGTAAACCACAGGCCATCGCTTCGGCGACAACTAAACCAAATCCTTCAAGCCTAGATGGAAAAATTAGAGCATCTACTGATCTATATAATCGAGCTAAATCCGATGGACTTTGGTAAGGTATGGCCTTCATATTTTTGGATACGACGGCGGCACTAGACTCACTTTTTGTGTAAAGTAACTCAAATCCATCACCCAACTCTTCCATAATTCGGGGTAGTAAGTCAAAACCCTTTCTAATTGAATTCGTTCCAACAAATAACAAACGAAATGGTTCATTTTTGTCTTTGCTTACTTGAGGGTGATCACAGAAAATATCTGTATCAATACCATTATAAATTGGTTGAACTGCTTTTATATCAAAAAGTCTCTCAACACACGCAGCAGTATATTGGCTAACAGCAGTAATACGATCTGCCTGTGCAAAACACTTTTTTTCTATTGGGGTGACCCAGTACTGATGATAATATTTTTGAGCTATCGTTTTATATGGTAAATACTTTGGATCTTGAACACAAAGATGCACTGATGCAACTATTGGTAGCTGACTGGGATAAAATTTAGGATGCAACCAACTATTAACATGTGTGATATTTGCCCAATCAGGCTTCTGTGGAACAGGGACAAGCCAAGGTAAGTATTCTGCATGATGCGGTAGCCATGTGATTTCAGCTTGAAATCCTCTTTCATTTAAAGCTGAAACTAATTGTTCTGTAAATTTATCCGAACCAGTATTGGTTCTAACTGTGGGAAACCATATTGCGGGTTTAGTATTTTTCATAAATTCACGATTACTTTTTCAAATTTATCTTTAAGATTATACCAAGCAAATTTTTCGGCATAATTTTGGCAATCTTGTTGGCTCATAAAACTCTCGTCCTGTAATAATCGAATCACTTTATCTGTGAAGTCTTGATAATCCTGATTTTCAACTAAATAACCTGTCTTGTTATTTTGTACAGCATCGACAATCCCACCAGTAGCGAAAGCAATGGTTGGTGTTCCATGTGCCGCTGCCTCAATCGCAACCATTCCAAAGCCCTCTGGATCATCTGGGATGTGTTTAACTGGAAAAACATGAAGATCCGCCAAATAATAAAAACTAGACAAAATATTATCATCACTAATATTACCCGTGAAAATAATATGATGCTCAATCTGATGCTTTTTCGCAGTCGACAAAATAAGCTCTTTAGATTGTAAATTTTTATTGAGTGACTGACTGGGTGTGTCACCAATGATCACTAAAACTGTATTTGGAATGGCTTGGACAATTTGAGAGAAACTGTGTTCAATAAATTCATTTAATCCTTTCCGCTGAGTCAGACGTCCAACAGAAATTAATACTTTTTTTTCTTGGAGTTGATATTGTTCCTTTAACTGATCGACCAGCCCTAAATTGATGGATATTGCGGGATAACTTACACCTGGATGAATAATACTCAGTTTATCTTTTTTTATGCCTTTTCTAAGACAGATATCATAGGTTGGAGAGCTATTAGCGATGACTTGCGTTGCATTTCGAATACAAGGAATCCATAAAGAATTATAAAACTTATTGTCCGTACCAATATCTAAACCATGAATATAGACGATACTTTTTTTTCTAAAAATTTTGGCCCAAAAAACAGCGATTGGTGCAGTTAAGCCACTGCCTGCAAATAAAATATCTGGGCGCTGAATGATGCAAAGCCAGAATGTTTGAAAAAAAGCCAAAATTAAAAAAATAGGTAATGGATTGAGAGGGACGCCATAAAACGTAGTGTCCTGAGGTGCTGTCGTTTTTGCTTCAGTATGACTAATAATACTTACATCATGGTCTTTAGAAAGTTCATCTGCAATATGCCAATTTAAACGTTCCATCCCTCCTATCAGAGGCGGTAGGTTGCGTGTCACGACAAGAATTCTTTTATTCATTCAATAGCTTGGTAGATTTCTAATTGCGCTATATTACCCCGAATTATGAATAAGATATAGAATCGGTTATTCACCTCTGCATAAATCAAGGCAAACAACAGTAATATACGACAAATATCCATGTCGAATGCAAATCCAACCATTTGAAATTATTATAAAATTTTAACAAAAAAGTCGTCCTTTTTTTTAAATTAATGACAATATTTGTCAACGCCTGAATATTATAAAACCAATAAACAATTGAAATATATTAAATTAAATACTGGCATGTTTCTTGATTATCTTCTGGAAAGATTATATTTGGAGATCATCCCCGTGATCAGTATCAAAGGATTTACACTCGTTGAATTAATGATTGTTATAGCCATTATTGGGGTTTTGGCTGCAATCGCAATTCCAGCCTATCAAAACTATACTACTCGGGCACAGATTTCTGAGGCAATCAATATGGCAAGTGCATTGAAGTCGGAATTGATGGTAAAATATGGGGAAAGTGGAACATGCCCAACCACTCCTGAAGACTTAGGTTTAGACTCATCAGGAACAGTAAATACCAAATATATTCAAAGTGTTGGTATTACCGCCTATACAGGTGCTGTATGTGCGTTTCAATTTACCTTTAATAGTAGTGGTATGAATGCAGGTGTTGCAGGAAAAACCCTCACTTTTGCCATGATGAATTATGCTGGAAATGGTGCAGCGCGTTGGGAGTGTGCATCATCACAAATTCGCCAATTATATTTGCCAACAATTTGTAAAGGCATATAAGAGGGTGTAAATAATTCTGTGTAAATACAGTTTTAAAAATACTTGGTTACACGCTCTTCAAACATGATACTAAAGCGATTCATGGCAGCTTTCCAATTCTGAATAGGCATCGTCCATTTTTTGCTTGCTGCCATAATTGCTAAATATACCACCTTTTTCACGGAATCATCAGTTGGGAAGATTTTTCTTTTCTTGGTTGCATGGCGGATAACGCTGTTGAATGATTCAATCGCATTCGTCGTGTAAATCGCTTTGCGAATATCCATAGAGTAAGCGAAGAACGTGTTGAGATTCGACCAGTTGGCAAGCCATGACTTGCTGATTTGAGGGGTAATCCCCCCTAAAAATAATAGGATCTAAAAGTAGAATTTTCTCTTAAGATACGAGCAGGAGATTCTGCATGAAAACATCTAAATTTACTGACAGTCAGATCATGTCCATCTTGAAACAGGCTGAATCTGGCACACCTGTAGCGACCCTTTGCCGTGAACACGGCATGAGTAATGCTACCTTTTATAAATGACGTGCCAAATATGGTGGTATGGATACATCATTAGTGGCTCGACTGAAAGAGCTAGAAGCCGAAAATACCAGACTTAAAAAGATGTATGCGGAAGAGCGATTAAAGGCCGAAATCATCCAGGAAGCGATGGCAATGAGCAGCACTGCTGCGCAAGGGTAAAGCCATCTTGCCGGCGTAAGATGGCACAACAGGCAGTTGCCCAGCATGCCATTAGTATTCGTTTGGCTTGTAAAGCATTTGGCATTAGTGAAACCTGCTACCGCTATCAAGCCAAACTCAGCGATGACAATGCACTCATTGCTGAACAGCTCATTGAACTCACTGAGGAAAATTCCGATTGGGGCTTTGGTTTGTGCTTCTCGTATTTACGGCATGTTGAGAGTTGCTGCTGGAATCACAAGCGGGTTTACCGCATTTACTGTGAGTTGGCACTGAATCTGCGTATTAAACCGAGAAGAAGACTAAAACGGCATGCGCCTGAACCATTGAAAGAACCAATCCGAGAAAATCAGGTTTGGTCATTAGATTTTATGCATGATCAGCTTTCCGATGGTCGCAAGTTTCGATTATTGAATGTGATTGATGATTACCGCCGCGAAGGCCTAGCCATTGAAGCAGGGTTCTCATTGCCCACAATCAGGGTTATTCGTACGTTGAATCAATTGCTGGAGTGGAGAGAAAAACCGTTAGTGATCCGATGCGATAATGGTCCCGAATTTATCAGTCACGAATTTGTGCGCTGGGCTACTGAGCACGGTATTCGTATTGAATATATTCAACCGGGTAAGCCACAGCAGAATGCGTATATTGAACGCTATAATCGGACCATACGTTATAGTTGGCTGAGCAAGCATTTATTTGATACTTTGGATGAAGTACAAGATTATGCAACAAACTGGTTGTGGCATTACAACCATGAAAGACCACATCAAGCTAACAAAGGAAAGCCACCTCTAATGGCTGCTTAACCTCTACTTTTAACTTCGGTTATTTATGGGAGGATTACCCTTGAGTTTAACAAATTTTGTCATTTTTAGAGAAATAGATCACACTTTATATTATTACGTCATCTATTTTTTATGTATTTGATTTAAATTTCAGCAAATTTAAGTTGTGTGCGGTAATCAATTTTGAGCTTTTTCTACCTCTATGCTTTAGACAGAGTAAACCATCTATGACACATAGCGAAGAATTGTAAAATCTCAAAAGTAAAGTTTTATATAGCAAAAATCATGAATAATCCCTCCCCCATCTTTCAAAGAGAGGGACCTAGATTGACAAAAATCTATCCTAAAATAATCGGTGCATTTCCTAATTCATTCTGTGTATCTAGCAACTGGCGGTCATAAAACACATCCAAAATTTCACCAATTTCTTCCACACCTGTCATCACCGCTTGGCGATACTGCTGCTGTGCCAAACCCTGCACAATATGCGCACAGACATCATCCCACTCCTGTTGCGTAGTCGCAGTTTTAATCCCACGGTCTATCACAATTTCCACTTTGCTCTCACACAAATTCAGGTACAGCAAAACCCCACTGTTAAGTTCAGTATCCCAAACACCTAATTCTGCAAATAATTGGCGAGCACGGGTATGCGTATCTATCGCATACGCCAACCGCGAGGGTAAACAGCCTTCAATCACCACCTGAATTTCACCTACATGCCCATGCTCGGCAGCCGTCACTGCTTCTGCAATGGCATGTTGATCCTGCGCATTAAAAAAACGTTTGGTGGCAGGTAAATAAAAGAAATGCTTCAGCCAACGCTTTACACTCGGACGCGCTGCAATGTCCATTTTCGGTTGAGTAATAATTTCTGTTGTATCTGTTGTGGTTACCATGATCCTGATGCTCCTCCCCCACCAAAGCCACCACCGCCGCCGCTATAGCCACCGCCACCAAAACCGCCGCCGCCAAAACCACCACCACGTCCGCCTCCACGCCCTGCAGAGGACAAGAAAATTTGGAAAATGGTCTGTGCAATCGCAGTGATGAGTAAAAAGAAAATTCCCGCGCCAATCATTAAACTGGTGATTAAGCCTGCACCATTGACCAAACCTGCCACTGTACCTGCCACGGCAGCGGTTGAAGCACTTAAGCGTTTTCCGACAATCAGTGAGCCAATTACCCCCGCAATTAAAATAAATAAAGCAGTGCTCAAGGTTTTTTCACGCGCCTGTTGTTCTTGCAAGGCTTGTTCCTGACGCTGTTTCAGTTCTTGCGCTGCCTGTGCCGCAACTTCGGGGTCTAGGTTTAAAATCCGTTCAATTTCTGCCAAGCCTGCGTCAATGCCTTGTGCATATTGCGCTTGTTTAAAATACGGCGTAATACGTTGGTTAATAATCCGACTGACTACAATATCGGGCAGCACGCCCTCTAAACCATAACCTGTTAAAATCTGAATCCGACGGTCATTGACTGCAATTGCCATCAACACACCATTGTCTTGCTTGGCAGAACCGAGCTGCCATTGTTCTGCGATCCGCATAGCAAAATCAAAAATATCTTCCTGCCCTGTGGTCGGTACAATCACCACCCCAATTTGTGCTTTGGCTTGTTGATGTAAATTTAAAATCCGCTGGCTGATTTCCTGTTTTTCTGCAGCAGTGAGCAAATTGGCTTGATCGACTACGGGCTGATTCAATGTCGGCAAAGCACGGATAGATTCACCCTCTGCCATATCATTGTCAATTTTCGGTTGCTGAACGGGTGTTTCTACAGGTGCTTGCTGAGTGCTAGATGTAGACTGGCGTGAGTTTACAAGTTCTGGGATAGAGTTGGCAGTTTGAGGATGCTGTTGCTGTACAATTTTACCTAGCACCACAGCTTCGGCGGTTTCATCGGTTGCGGTGGCAACTTCACTATATGCCAAGCAGCTGGAACACATAACTGCCATGAGCAGCAGCATCTGCACTAGATTTATACAGGTCTTGCTGTGCGATTGCAGCATCCAGACATCCTCCTAGGCGTTATTCAAACGAAACTTTCGGTGCAGTTTGTGCGCTTTGCTCGGCACTGAAGTTTGGTTTGGTGTCCATCCCAATGACTTTTGCGGTCATCACTTGCGGGAATTGACGTGCATAGCTGTTAAAGTCTTGCACTGTGCTGATGTAACGGTTACGCGCCACGGCAATACGGTTTTCTGTACCTTCTAATTGTACTTGTAAATCACGGAATTGCTCATTGGCTTTTAAGTCTGGATAATTTTCAGACACCGCTATTAAACGTGATAAGGCACTGGTCATTTGCGCCTGAGCTTCCTGATATTTCTGGAATAACGCAGGGTCTTCCAATACCGACTTATCCACTTTTAAGCCTGCGACATTGGCACGTGCCTGAGTGACTTCAGTCAAGACTTGTTCTTCATGTTTGGCATAGCCTTTGACCACATTCACCAAGTTTGGCACTAAATCGGCACGGCGTTGATATTGGTTTTGGACTTCTGACCAAGCCGCTGTTACGGCTTCATCTTTCACTTGTAAGGTGTTATAGCCACAACCGCTTAAAGTCAAGGTACTGCTTAAAGCCACTGCGAGCATGATTTTTTTTGTGAAATTCATACATTAACCTCTAAATTTTCTTTGTATTTGTTTGAAATGATTTCATTCTAACGTGAAATTCTGACCTGTATGTGTATTTTGTTTAATCGAGCGAATCAGCAAATTGTTTAGATCAAACAATAACCTTGCGCAGTAGATTGAATTGATATTGAAGTTTCTGTTCTTAGGCAATATATGGCTCAGGGATGGGAATATATTCCTAAAGGAAGATAAGAGAGATAAAATATCCAATAAAAAAAGACTGAATTCCTTAAAACTCAGCCCTTTCAAGATCCAAGCAAAAGAAACTCGTTTAGACATCCAAATAATCTAAAATGCCTTCAGCTGCCTGACGACCTTCCCAAATTGCAGTCACCACCAAATCAGAACCGCGTACCATATCGCCCCCTGCAAAAATTTTCGGGTTAGACGTTTGGAATTTGAATGTTTGCTGTTCTGCTGCAACCACACGACCTGAACCATCTACCCCAATATTGGCAGTGCTAAACCAGTCCGCAGGGCTAGCACGGAAACCAAAAGCAAGTAATACGGCATCGGCAGCTAAAACTTCTTCTGAACCTGGTACAGGCTCTGGACTACGACGACCACGACTGTCTGGCTCACCCAATTGCGTGGTCACGACTTTGACACCAGTGACTTTGCCATTCTCACCGACAATTTCAATTGGTTGACGGTTAAATAAGAAGTTCACACCTTCTTCACGGGCATTGGTCACTTCACGGCGTGAACCTGGCATATTAGCTTCATCACGGCGATAAGCACAGGTCACTTCCTGCGCACCTTGACGAATTGATGTACGGTTACAGTCCATGGCAGTATCACCACCACCCAGTACAATCACTTTCTTGCCTTCAACACTGATGTATTCTGCAGGGTCTTTTTCCCAGCCTTGGCAACGGTTGACATTGGCAATCAAGAAATCCAGTGCATCATAAACGCCATCTAAATCTTCACCAGCAAAGCCACCTTTCATATAGGTGTATGTGCCCATACCCATAAATACCGCATCGTAATCTGCAAGCAGTTGTTCAATGGTGATATCTGTACCAATTTCAGTATTTAAACGGAATTCAACCCCCATGCCCGAGAAAATTTCACGACGGCGTTTCATCACGTCTTTTTCCATTTTAAATTCTGGAATACCAAAGGTCAGCAAGCCACCAATTTCAGGGCGTTTGTCAAAGACCACTGGTTTGACGCCATTACGCACCAAGATATCGGCACAGCCCAAACCTGCAGGGCCTGCACCAATAATCGCAACTTTTTTATCGGTCCATTTCACATGCGACATATCTGGACGCCAACCCAAGGCAAAAGCAGTATCGTTAATGTACTTTTCGGCATTGCCAATGGTCACTGCACCAAAACCATCATTTAAGGTACATGCGCCTTCACACAAACGGTCTTGTGGACAAACCCGTCCACAAACTTCAGGCAAAGTATTGGTTTGATGACACAATTCTGCCGCCTGAAAAACACGACCTTCCGAAATTAGTTTAAGCCAGTTCGGAATGTAGTTATGCACAGGGCATTTCCATTCACAGTACGGGTTACCACAGCCCAAACAACGATGGGTCTGATTGGTCGCCACTTCTGCAGTAAACGGTTTATAAATTTCCACAAACTCATTTTTGCGGACATCGAGATCTTTTTTCTCTGGATCTTGGCGTGCTACATCCAGAAATTGAAAGTCATTATGTAGGCGTTCTGCCATGTCTTTCTCCGTAGGTGGATGTGGATAACGCGACATTTACACTGGGTATAAGTCTAAAGTTATCCACATCTGCCGAATGCTGAGTCGTGGATTATTGTGGATCTGCTTGGGTGGTTTTTAACAAAGTCTGCAAGTTTGCAGCTTTTGGTTTCACCAGCCAGAATTTACGGCTATAGAAATCAAACTCATGGCGGATTTTGTATGCCCACGCACTGCCTGTTTCTTTAATATGTTCATCTAAAATACGGCACAAGAACTCTTTATGTTCTTCCATCGATTCAGTTGAGATACGGTTCAATTCAATGAGTTCATGGTTGTAATGGTCAACGAAGTCATTATCTAAATCGAGTACATAAGCAAAACCACCGGTCATACCTGCACCGAAGTTATGACCCACTTTGCCCAATACAGTCACAATACCGCCTGTCATGTATTCACAGCAATGGTCGCCTGCGCCTTCAATGACTGCAAACGCGCCCGAGTTGCGCACCGCAAAACGCTCACCTGCCGTACCTGCAGCAAATAATTTACCACCGGTTGCACCATAGAGACAGGTATTACCAATTATCGCTGTGTTTTGAGTTTGGAAAGGCGAACCTTTTGGTGGGAAGATGGAAATACGCCCCCCCGCCATGCCTTTACCCACATAGTCATTGGCATCGCCTTCAAGTTTGATATGCAAACCACCTGCATTCCAAACACCTAAAGATTGTCCCGCTGTACCCGTAAGGTTCAATTTGACAGGATGATGTTCCATGCTCAAGTTACCATAACGACGCGCAATTTCACCTGAAATACGGGCACCAATTGAACGGTCACAGTTGCTCACATTAAAGTAATAATCGCCCCCTGTACCTGCTTCAATTGCAGGCAACATTTCTGCAATCATTTTTTCAGCCAAGATACCTTTATCAAACGGTGCATTGCCTTCAACCTGACAGTATTGCGCTTTGCCTTCTGCCGCAGGGTGCGATTCCAACAAGGCACTTAAATCTAAGTGCGCATGTTTTTCGGTTTCACCTGGTAAAATTTCTAGCAAGTCGGTACGACCAATCAAGTCTTTTAAGCTTGCCACACCCAATGCTGCTAACCATTCACGAGTTTCTTCAGCAATAAATGTGAAGAAGTTGATCAGCATTTGTGGTTCACCAATATAGTGTTCCTGACGCAAGTGATCTTGCTGCGTTGCTACACCAGTAGCACAGTTGTTTAAGTGGCAAATACGCAAATATTTACAGCCTAAAGCAATCATTGGTGTTGAACCAAAACCGAAGCTTTCTGCACCTAAAATTGCAGCTTTAACCACATCTAGGCCAGTTTTTAAACCGCCATCGGTTTGTACACGAACTTTGCCACGCAAATCATTCACACGTAAAGCTTGGTGCGCCTCGCTTAAACCTAATTCCCATGGCGAACCTGCATGGTGAATAGATGACAATGGCGATGCTGCTGTACCACCATCATAACCTGAGATGGTAATGAAGTCGGCATAGGCTTTAGCGACACCTGCGGCAATTGTACCTACACCCGGTTCAGATACCAATTTGACCGACACCATGGCTTGTGGATTGACTTGTTTTAAATCAAAAATCAATTGTGACAAGTCTTCAATCGAATAAATATCGTGGTGTGGTGGTGGAGAAATTAAAGTCACACCCGGTACAGAGTAACGCAAACGGGCAATCAAACCATTCACTTTACCGCCTGGTAACTGACCGCCCTCACCCGGTTTTGCACCCTGCGCCACTTTAATCTGCAATACTTCTGCAGATGTTAAGTAAGCAGGAGTTACCCCAAAACGCCCTGAAGCAATCTGTTTAATTTTCGAGTTACGAATAGTGCCGTAACGCGCAGGGTCTTCACCACCCTCACCTGAGTTTGAACGTCCACCAATGGTGTTCATGGCTATCGCAATGGCTTCATGTGCTTCTGGCGACAATGCCCCTAAAGACATCCCCGCTGAGTCAAAACGTGGCAGGATTTGCTCAACCGATTCTACTTGATCTAAGGCAATTGAATTGTCTGTTTTCAATTTAAAGAGATCACGAATGGTTGCAATAGGGCGATTGTTCACGATTTCTGCATATTCTTTAAAATCTGCATAATTGCCTGAACGTACCGCTTTATGTAATGCATTGATCACATCTGGGTTAAAAGCATGGTATTCCTTGCCAAATACAAATTTCAGCAAACCACCCTGATCAATTGGCTTACGTGATTTCCACGCAGTGTCTGCCAGTTTTTTCTGATCATTTTCAAGGTCGGCAAAAGTAGCACCCTGAATACGGCTCGGTACACCAATAAAGCAGGTATTCACCACTTCAGCAGACAAACCAACCGCTTCAAATAATTGTCCACCGCGGTAAGAAGCTACAGTTGAAATACCCATTTTTGATAAGACTTTGAGCAAGCCTTTTTCAATGCCTTTGCGGAAATTGCTTTGTGCATAGACTGGGTCGCCCAATAACTCACCTTTGGCAATCAAGTCATTGATCACATCATAAGCCAAATATGGATATACCGCTGTTGCACCAAAACCGAGCAATACTGCAAATTGATGTGGGTCACGAGCAAAGCCCGTTTCGACAATAATGTTGGCATCGGTACGTAAACCGACTTGAATTAAGTAGTGATGTACCGCACCTGTGGCCATGACGGCATTGGCAGGCAAATAACCTTCACGGATTTTTTTATCAGTAAGCACCAATAAAGTTTTTCCATCACGCACCGCTTGCGCAGCTGCTTCACAAATACGCTGAATAGCAGCTTGCAAACCTTCACTTTCTGCATAGTTCAAGTCGATATCGGCAATTTCATAGCCTTTACGTCCCAAAGTGCGAATCTGATGCATTTTAGAATTGGTCAGCACAGGACTTGAAATAATCAAGCGGTCTGCATGCTCTGGGCCTTGCTCAAATACGTTTTGTTCACGCCCTAAACAGGTTTCCAAAGACATCACGATCGATTCACGTAATGGGTCAATCGGTGGATTGGTCACCTGCGCAAACTGCTGACGGAAATAATCCGACACATGACGAACCTGACGTGACAATACCGCCATTGGGGTGTCATCCCCCATTGAACCGACAGCTTCCTGACCACTTTCTGCAATTGGACGCAATAACTGGTCACGTTCTTCAAAGGTCACCATAAACATTTTTTGTGCAGCTTTTAAGGCATCGCCTTTTAAGCCGTGGTCACATAAATATTCTTCAAGCTCTGGGCTACCTTGTAAACGGATTGAATTTTCACGTAACCATTCACGGTAAGGACGCATTCTTTTCAGATGGTTATTTACATCCTGCGTATCGAGCACTTTGCCAGTAAAGGTATCCACCACCAAAATTTGACCAGGACCAACACGTCCTTTAGAAATTACATCTTCAGGTTCATAACCCCACACCCCAATTTCAGAGGCCAAAGTGATGTAGCCATTTTTGGTGATCACCCAACGTGCAGGACGTAAGCCATTACGGTCTAGCATACAGATGGCATGACGACCATCCTGAATCACCAAACCTGCAGGACCATCCCACGCTTCCATATGTTTAGAGTTAAATTCATAGAAAGCACGTAAATCGGCATCGATTGTTTCAACGTTCTGCCATGCAGGTGGAACCAACATACGCAAGGCACGGAATAAATCCATTCCGCCACCCACCAGAATTTCCAGCATATTGTCTAAGCTTGAGGAGTCTGAACCTGTACGGTTTACAATTGGGTTTAGTTCTGTCAAACCTGGCAATAATGGATTTTCAAATTTAGGGGTACGTGCCATCGCCCAGTTCCGGTTGGCGGTAATGGTGTTAATTTCACCATTGTGTGCCAAGTAACGGAACGGCTGCGCCAACGGCCAACGTGGCAAAGTGTTGGTCGAAAAACGCTGATGGAACACCACAATATGTGATTCCAGACGTTCATCGGCAAGGTCGGTATAAAAGTCTGCAATCGCTGCAGGCATCATCAAACCTTTATAGCTGATCACGGTTGAGCATAGCGTGGTCACATAAAAATATGGATCAGCAGTCAATTGCTGCTCAGCACGACGACGCGCCAAGAATAATTTGCGGTTAAATTCAACTTCAGTCACACCCAATGGGCAATTGACAATAATTTGCTCAAACGCAGGCAAAGACTGCATGGCGATTTCGCCCAATGCCTCATTATTGGTTGGCACCACACGCCAAGCCAAAACTTTACAGCCTTCAGCTTCAATTTCTTTGGTCAGGATATTTTTAGCATGTGTAGCCAAAGCAGGGTCTAGGTTCAGAAATACCGTACCCACTGCAAAAATTTCGCTCAGGGTAATGTCACTTAAGCGTTTTGCTTCTTCACGGAAAAATTGCTTTGGCATTGCCAACAGCAAACCACATCCATCGCCCGTTTTACCGTCTGCGGCAATACCACCACGGTGGGTCATGCAACTTAAACTATGAATGGCAGTCTTGACGAGATCATGGCTTGCATCACCCTGCATATGGGCAATTAAACCGAAACCACAGTTATCTTTAAACTCATCCGGTTGGTATAAACCTTGAGCGGGAGCTACAGTATTAGGCGATGGCATGTGCATAGCGTACCCTTCTTTTACTTGCCCAATTGGGCCAATTAAACAATCTAGTTTTGCGATTTAACTCAATTTACAACTCTAAACATCAACCTTGGGTAAATGAAATGTCACACATTTATTTTAATCTATGCCGATTAAAAAGCTTGAATGACCTCGCTATCATTTACGCAACTTTTACACTTGAATGTAGCAGGCAAATTTGACAGTTTCGCACAATCATTGAATCTATTTTGCGCCAAAATAGGGACAACAACTCAATTCATGCACCAATAAAAGCAAAAACAATGCCAACTTTATTTTTTTATTCAACCATAACCAAATTTCGGCATTCACCGCTTAAATGTAAAATAAAATCGCATTTTTAAGTCAAATTCGCACTGTTTTTGTGCACTTCATTCTTTTTATACACCATGCTGCGCCATTTTAGAACGCATTTATGTATGAGAAGAATAGTATTTTTAGATCAAATTGGTGCAACTGAGCCAGAATAGCTCAATGCGAATCATAGACAAAAAGAATAGAACAAATAAAGGCAAGCGATGGTTTGAATGACTAAAATGAAGCTAAAAGAATATTGGAAATGTTTGTGATTAGTTAAAAGGATCGCGCACTTCAGGTTCAGGTGCATCGGGCTGAACAGGTGCAGTACCACTTTGTGATTTTTGTACATCCACGACATTACCCTCCTGATCACGGCGGGTAATCGTAGTACTGGTGGTACTATTTTGTGGGGCAACAGCCTGCGTAGTCGGTGCAGTCGTTGTGGTTGCAGGTGGACGAGCTAAAACACTTTCATCGATTACAGGCACAGCTGCAGGACGTAAATTTACTGCATATAATTTAGTGCTCAATCCAATTTCATCTGCCCCTAAATCATTGACATAAGGACGATAATCTGCAAATTGCACCACTACAGGCTGAATGGTTTCAGGAAATTTGAATGGCAGTGCTGTCAAAGCATGTGCAGCTTCGCGTTTATTGCCAAAACTACCATATAGCATCACATATTGTTCAGACTGCCCCTCACCACTTAAACGAATATAAAACAGCTTGCTCCGATCTGTTTGCTTTTTAATAAAACTTTTAATGATGTTTTCATCACTGACCCGAAACAATTCAATTGTGCTGTTATTTTTTTGTTCCTGAATAAATTTAGTACCCCGAAATTCAGCCTCATGCAAGCCTGAAGCCGTTAATCGCGTGGTGAGCTCCAAAGGTCGAACTTCTTCTTGTAAACCACCTAAATAAGTGGTTGCAGCAACCTTTTCAGGTTGAATTTGCAGATCAATTTCAGACTCTGGTTGTTTTTCAATTTCAACCAGTTCTTCACGGTCTGTCACCGCCCAAAAAATCAGTGCCGCCAATAAACACAGCACCGCGCCCAGCAACCAAATTGACTGTTGAATTTTTTGCCAGTGTGTACGCAGTGCTGTCATATGCTGCCTTTTATGCTTGATTGGCTAAAATCGCCTGTTTCATCAATTCTAAGTCAAACTCTTTGGTGATGATGGCTTGACCCAATTGCTTCATGAGCACCAAACGCAATTGACCATTCAACACTTTTTTATCATGTGCCATATAAGCCAAAAACTTGTCCAGTGGAATTTCCGGACATACTATCGGTAAATTAGCACGAGAAATGATTTTTTTTGTACGCTCTAAATCTTCGGCAGAAATCCAGCCCATGCGCTGCGATAAATCAGCGGCCATCACCATTCCTGTCGCGACAGCTTCACCATGTAACCATTCACCATAACCCAAATAAGATTCAATCGCATGCCCAAAGGTGTGCCCGAGATTCAATAAAGCGCGCTCACCTTGCTCTTTTTCATCATTAGCAACAATACGTGCTTTGTGTGCACATGAACGATATACCGCTTCTGCCAATACAGCAGGATCACGCGCCACTAATGCTTCCATATGCGTTTCAAGCCATTCTAGAAACTCAACATCTCCCAAAAGAGCATATTTAATGACTTCGGCTAAGCCTGCACACAACTCACGCTCAGGTAAGGTATTCAGTTGAGACATATCGGCCAGCACCACTTGTGGTTGTTGAAACGCGCCAATCATGTTTTTACCCAGTGGATGATTAATCCCGGTTTTGCCACCCACACTTGAATCGACCTGCGACAATAAAGTGGTTGGTACTTGAATGAAGTACACCCCGCGCTGAAAGCTTGCCGAAGCAAAACCTGCCATATCGCCAATCACGCCACCGCCCAAAGCCAGCACCGTACAATCACGGTTAAAACCAGCTTCCAGCAAGGCATCAAAAATAAGAGTGAGATGCTGAATATCTTTGTATTTTTCTCCATCAGGCAAACTACAGGTTGCCACTTTTTTGCCCAGTGCTTCCACAGCCGTCACATAGTGACTTAAATACAAAGCTGCAACCGTGGTATTGGTCACAATCATGACTTGCTGACCTAGAATATAAGGTGCAAGTAGTTCTTGGGGTTGAAGATCACTACCGATAAAAATAGGGTAACGGCGATCGCCGAGTTCAACATGTAAAGTCTGCATGAAAAGAGTCGCTTTCTTCCTAAGATATTTGCTCTGAAACAATCGTATTTAAGATTTTTTGTGCCAAATCTCGTGCAGCACCCTGATTGGTTTCAATAATATAATGTGCAACCTCACGATACAACGGATCACGCACTGCAAGCAAATCGCGTAATTTTTGTTCGGGGTTTTCGACTTGAAGTAAAGGACGATTTTTGTCGCGATAGGTTCGCTGAAGTTGAATTTCAACAGGAGTATATAGATAAACAACAATACCACGTTGTTTTAAAAATTCACGATTCGAGGCTTGAGTTACCGCACCACCACCTGTAGCGAGTACAAGTTTATGCCGTGTGGTTAACTCATTAATGACCGCTGTTTCACGACCACGAAACCCTTGTTCGCCTTCTTTTTCAAAGATCCAAGGAATCGTAGCGCCTGTTTTACGCTCAATTTCATGATC
Source organism: Acinetobacter sp. YH12136 (assembly GCF_013418545.1). NCBI lineage: Bacteria > Pseudomonadati > Pseudomonadota > Gammaproteobacteria > Moraxellales > Moraxellaceae > Acinetobacter > Acinetobacter sp. YH12136. The sequence goes on along the minus strand of NZ_VPBV01000017.1, from coordinate 33,203 downwards.
ACTGTCTAGAAATTGACGCCCTAACAGTTCCGCCAAATGGCGTCCTACAGTAGTCTTACCTGCCCCCATCGGCCCTACCAAATAGATATTTGGTAGGGTGTCAAACTCTTTGCTTAGCAAGGAGTCACCTATAAATTTTGTTTAAATTGAAAATATATTAATGATTTCTTGAAACACTGTCATTAACAATTCGTGGTGTAACAAAAATCAGCAATTCTGCTTTCTGATTATTACGACTAGTATTTTTAAATAAATTACCAACAAAAGGAATATCCCCTAAGAAAGGTACTTTTTTCTCAGCATTCGATTTAGATTCTTTATAAATACCACCTAAAACTATAGTTTCACCATTATCAACCAAAACATTCGTTTTAACCTCATTACGATTAATTCTATACCCTGCTGCTGTCAACGCACCCAAAGTATCATTATTGACGATTAACTCCATCGCAACTTTTCCATCAGGTGTAATATTAGGAGTCACATCTAATTTTAAGTTCGCACTAAACATAGTTGTTTGAGTACCATCTTGGCTAACTGTTTGATATGGGATATCTTCACCATATGTAATAACTGCTTGCTTTTTATCTGCTGTTAATACTTTTGGAGTCGATACAACCTCAGCTTGACCATCTGCCTCTAAAGCAGATAATTCTAAATCCAACATAAAATCAGACAAACTAATTAAACCAAATGCTATACGAGCCGCTTTATCAACACTCGCCCCCAAATCGACATTCAGGTTTTGCGGACGTTCAATTTCATACTTCCAACCACCCGTATCATCATCTTTTTCTGGTTCACGCAAGTTCCACAAGGTCGTATCACTACCACCGACTAACAAGTTATTATTGTTGGTAATCCCTTGTGACAAGATACCCCACTTCACCCCCATATCTTTAGTAATACCAGTAGTTGCTTCAACAATACGTGCTTCAATCATCACCTGCTTCACAGACACATCAAGCAAATCAATCATTTGACGAATCTGATCAATTTTTGCCGATGTATCATTAATGATTAAGGTATTAGTACGTGGATCTACTGACACTGTACCACGTGGGCTCAGCAAACTGCCCACACTATCACCTAATGGGTCATTTGTGTTAGAACCACTGCGTGAGTTAGAAGCGTTTTTACCGTCGGTAATCAGCTTCTCAATATCTGCAGCTTTAGCATAGTTCAATTGAATATATTCAGTTTGTAATGGCGCCAACTTGACACTTTGCGCAATCGCCTTAGCTTCCTCTTCTTCGGCTTTAATCAATTCAGAAACAGGCGCAATCCAGATTACGTTACCATTACGACGCTTATCCAAGTTTTTGCTTTTCAAGATAATATCTAAGGCCTGATCCCAAGGTACATCTTTTAAACGTAAGGTAATGTTACCTTGCACGGTGTCTGCTGCCACCATGTTTACGCCTGTGAAATCAGCCAGTAACTGCAATACACGACGCACTTCGATGTCTTGGAAATCCAATGAAATCTTTTTGCCTGTATAGCTTTGCGCTGCACGAAGTTTTAACGGGTTTTTATCAACCGGGCGTTTGAGGCTGATCGTTAGTTTGTCTTCTGCTTGATATGCCATATATTCATAGCTGCCTGCAGCCTGAATAGTAATCACCCCATTGCTGCCATCATTGTGTGCATCAATGGTCGAAACAGGTGTTGCAAAGTCATTGACATTTAAACGACGCGCCAAATGTGCAGGTATTTTATTACCTAAAGTACGTACCACAATTTTGCTACCTTGCTGCTGCACATCTACAGGCGTATTGCTACCGAGTAAATCAATCACCACCTGACCTTCGCCTTCACCGCCACGCTGGAAACCAATATTGGAAACGCCTTGCGCACTACGTTGAGCAGTCACGGCAGCCACAGGGGTAGCCGTTTTTGAGTTGATTTTTAAAATAAAGGTGTTGCCTTCAACCCGCGTGGTGAATGGCCCCGCATCTGCTAAGTTCACAGTTAAACGTGAACGCTGTGCATCTGAACTGACCTCTACAGAGCTGGCTTCTTTGGTCGCAACAGCAACACTGTTTTGTTTCAGGGTTTGTTGTGCTTTATCAAAATCTAGAATCAAGCGGGAAGGTTGTTCGAGCTGATATGCAGCAGGTTGAGGTGGCAAACCATTAAACATCACACGAATTTCGGTGCCCTGCCCCGGAATTTGCATGGGTACGATGTTGGTAATGCTGACTTGGGCATTGGCAACTTGCATCACGGCCATTGCGACTGCACCCATTGAAAACTGACGGAACAAATTGTTCATTGTATTACCATCCCCAAAAATAAAATCTTTCACACTGTTATTCATTTTTATTCCTTTAATTTATGGCGCAGGCCCAATTAAAACTAAACTTCTTGGACGTTCTACATAACTTTCACGACCATCTGGAATAATTTCGATTAAATCAATTTGTGTAGGTGTAATATTTACTACACGACCATGATTTACCCCCATATAGCTACCACGCTGGATACGCTCAATTTCACCGTCTGGTGTTTGAATCAATGCCAAAATTTGACCATTTTGACGCATACTGCCTTTCATGGTCAGTGATTCAAGTGCGTAATTTTCCAAGGGTTGTAACTGGCGAGCAAGGTTCGGATAAACGCGTTTACCTGCCATTATTTTAAGCTCTGCCGCCAATGAACTAGGCATAAATGGGCTTTTGAGCTGGTGTGCTGCATAGTTAAAAGTTGGTGCAGGTTCAAACACAGGTGCGGGTTCAATTGGCAGTGGCGGCTGATTTCGAATTTCAGCTATTTGTGTATTCACAGCATCAATCCGAGAGTCACATCCTACCATCAACAGAGTCGCCATCAGAGCCAACGAAAGCTTTTTAATTTTCATTATTCAGCCCCTCCAACATTACCCGCAGTTTGTGTATCTGCACTGCCTACATAACGATAAGTTTTTGCTTGCGCTTTATAGGTTACTTGCGGAATATCAGTTTTCTTGTCTGTATTTTCAGTCGCTACAATTTCAAAGTCGTGCATGGTCACAATACGTGGCAATGCTGCCGTACCGCTCACGAATGAACCAAAGGCATGGTAATCACCTGTTGCTTCAATTGAAATTGGCTGTTCAATAAAGAACTCTTGTTTAATCTCATCCTCTAAACGAATGTTTTTAAACTTTAAACCTGAATTCACACCAGTGACGTTAATATCTTCAACCAATCCTGGAATTTCAGTTTCTTTTGGCAATTGTTCAAGTTGTTGATTAAAGTTCGCTTCCATTTCTTGTAATTGTGCTTGATATTGCTGCAAATTACGCAATTTAGAATCTTTTTCGCGGAACTCATTTAATAAGTTTTGTTCTTGTGCTTGTGCTGCTGCAATGGCATCTAACTTTGGCTTGATCACGACAAAATAACCTAAAGCCAAAATCAGGAAAATAATAAAAATCCAGCAGGTAATTTTGACCGAAAGCGGCCAAGCACCATAATTATTTGGATCTAGGGTATTGAACTGTTGAAAAAACTTTTCAACGGTCATTTTCTTTTTCGGAGCAACAGCAGCATCCTGATTTACTTCATCAAATTCATCGAGACTCATTGTGCTGCCTCCGCTGCTGATGTTGGATTAGGTTCTATTGGTGTTACAGGAATCGCAATATCTTCTAAATCTGAAGTCACTACGAAAGTACCGTAACTTTCCTCTACACGAGGAACCACAGAGCTTGGTGCTTTATCTTTGTTTTCTTCTTTGGCTAAGAATGAATTCATAAATGCATTGCGATACCAAGGCGATGCTTCCAAATTACGCAAGAATTCAGCCACTGTATTTGGACTTTCAGCCTTGCCTTCAAAAGTAAATTTATTGCCTGTCCGACTCACTTTGGTTAAGTACATATTGCTTGGTGTCACACGCACCAATTCATCCACTAAACGCACAGCGATTGGACGCTGACTTTGTAAGCCCTGAATTAACTTCATGCGCTCAACAATAGCATTCCGCTGTTCTTGCAAGCCTTCTAAAGATTTTAATTGTACATCTAGGTTTTGGTTGGTGCTGATCACCAATTGATTGGCTTGTTCTTGATCTTCTAACTTCGCGTTATAGAAGAACCATGCTAAAGTCACCAATAACACCCCAACAGCAGCCGCTGCAATACAAAATACAATAAATTCTTTTTTTCGTTTTTCTCTTAGCTCATCGCGCCAAGGGAGTAAGTTAATCTTTGCCATTAATCAAAACTCCTCATTGCTAAACCACATGCCACCATCAATGACGGTGCATCACTTTCAATTCTTTTAATGTCGATTTGTGGAGAGAAGCCCATTTGCAAGAATGGATTGGCAATGGTCACACGGTAGCCCAGTTTTTGCTGCAACAATTTCGCAAGACCTGGAATATTGGCATTCCCCCCTGCCAATAAAATGTGATCAATTTCGTTAAATTGTGAAGATGAGAAAAAGAACTGCAATGAACGTGCAGCTTGTTGCACCACCGCTTCTAAGAACGGTTCGAGCACTTCTACATCGTAGTCATCTGGCAAAGTACGGCTTTTTTTCGCACGCCCTGCTTCTTCATACGACAAACCATAACGGTTTTGAATTTCTTGTGTCAGCTGCTTACCGCCAAAGGTTTGCTCGCGGGTATAAATAATTTTGTTATTTTGCAGTACCGACAAGGTGGTCATGGTATGACCAATATCCAAAATACCAATGGTGTTCACACCCATTGGCAGGGTATCGGAGAACACTTTAAAGGCATTTTCGATGGCAAAACTTTCGACATCGGCAATTTTGGCTGTCAAGCCGCCCAACTCCAATGCTTCTACTCGTGCTTCTACGTTTTCTAAACGTGTTGCAACCAGTAACACATTGACTCGGTTTGGATTGGCTAAACGGTCTGGTTGGACTTCAAAGTCTAGGCTGACTTCATCTAATGGGAATGGAATATATTGCTCGGCGTCCATACGAATTTGAACTTCACGCTCATCGCTAGTCATATCTGCATCCATTTCAATGATTTTGGTAATCACCATTGAGGTTGGAATTGCTAATGCTGCAGATGTAGATTGCGTGTTTGCTAAGTTCAATGCACGTTCAAGCGCATCCCCGACTGCTTCTGGATTGAGAATGTTTTTTTCAACCACACTGCCTTCTGGAAGTGGGACCAGCGCATAGCTCTCGACCCAGTATCTACCATTCTTAACAGAGAGTTCTAATAACTTAACAGAAGTAGAACTAATATCTACACCTATTAACCCCTTACTTGGCTTACGATATAACCTACGCACAATAGTACCATTCCTATTATTTTTTTATCCCCAAAAAAATTTAACCTACTAATCCGCGCTGGTCTATAATTTTTTACGGATACAATAATTCATCTAACAATCCGTAAATCTACTCGCTATACTGACCAGCAATTAGTTTGCTATTAGCGCTTATTAAAACGCACTTGTTATGAAAAAGCTATCTTGTTCGGGTCGTGTTCATCCATTTTTTTTGATCATAATTATAATTTTGGTCGCAATACCGATGGGTTTCTATGGCATGTATCTCTATATTGCCCCATCTTTGCCAGAAATGACCACCTTAAAAAAAGCGCCATTATTAAAACCATTGCAGGTTTATAGTGCCGATAATGAGCTGATTGCGGAGTATGGCGGCAAGCTTTCTGTGCCTGTCGATTATGAACATATTCCTGAAAAATTCATTTTTGCGTTCTTAGCAGCCGAAGATTCTGCTTTTTTTGAACACAGTGGGATTAGCTTCAAAGGCTTGGGGCGCGCGGTGAGCGAGGCGGTAACAGGCTCCAATGTGCAAACTGGCGGCTCGACCATTACCATGCAAGTGGCAAAAAACTATTATCTCAGTCCTGAACGCACCTTAAAGCGCAAACTCACCGAAATCTTTTTAGCGCGTAAAATTGAACAAAACCTGAGCAAAGAAGAAATTTTGACCTTATACGTCAATAAAATCTTTTTGGGTAAAAATGCCTATGGCATCGCGGCAGCTGCCAAAATTTATTACAACAAAAGCCTAGAAGAACTGTCGATTGCACAAATGGCGATGATTGCAGGCCTACCTAAAGCACCTTCGCGCTACAATCCCGTGGTAAATCCTGAGCGTGCTTTGGAGCGTCGCAACTGGATTTTGGGACGTATGCTGCAACTGGGCTATATCAACCAAAATGAATACCAAAAAGCCATTGCTGAACCCATTATTTTAGATATGCCAGACCGCAGCATCAGCAATAAACATCCGTATATTGGAGAAATGGTACGTGCTGAACTGGTCAGTAAATTTGGCGAACAAGCGGTTGATTCAGGCTATAAAGTTTACACGACTGTAGATAGCAAACGTCAGATGTATGCTGAACAGGCGGTGCAAGAAGGTCTAGAAGCCTATGATCGTCGTCATGGATGGCGTGGTGCAGAGGCACATGACAAACCGCTGAACGAGTTTCGTGCTTATGCCAACACCTACCCTGCGCAAGTCAGCAAAGTGCTGAATAATTCTTTTGAAGCGTTAATGCAAGATGGCACAACGGTTACTGTACCGTGGTCAGGTATGTCTTGGGCACGCCCCTATCGCAATGCCAACAGTGTAGGCAATGCGCCAAGTCGCGCGGCACAGATTGTAAAAGTTAAAGATATTGTCCGTTTACGTCCAAATGAAAATAAAACCGCTTGGTCATTGGTACAAGTACCGAAAGTGCAAGGTCAATTGGTCGCAATTAACCCGAATAACGGCGCCATTGAAGCGTTGGTGGGTGGATATAATTTCTATCAATCCAAATTCAACCGTACTTTACAAGGTTGGCGCCAACCAGGTTCTACCATTAAACCTTTTGTGTATGCTCTGGCTTTAGAGCGTGGCATGACACCACATACTATGGTCAATGACAGTCCAATCACCATTGGCAAATGGACACCACGTAACTCCGATGGTCGCCATTTAGGCATGATTCCGTTACGACGTGCGTTATATTTGTCACGAAATACCGTTTCTGTACGTTTATTACAAGAAGTCGGTATTGAGCGTACCCGCCAACTATTCATGGATTTTGGTTTGCAGGAAGATCAGATTCCGCGTAACTACACGATTGCATTGGGTACGCCACAAGTTTTGCCTATTCAAATGGCAACGGGTTATGCCACTTTTGCCAATGGGGGTTACCGTATTCAACCGCACTTTATTAACCGTATTGAAGATGCTTATGGCAAGGTGATTTATCAAGCCAATCCTGAATATGCGTGTATTGCTTGTATTAATTCCAAAGAACAAACGACTGAAAGTGCCGAAGCCACCACGCCAGATGATGAAGTGATTGAAGTGACCAATAAAAAACTGGCACAAGCTGAACAAAATCCGAACTTATTGGCAGAGCGTAGTCAGTACAAACAGGCACAACGTATTTTAAAATCTAGCTCGGCGTATGATATGTCCAATATTTTACGTGACGTAATTCAACATGGTACTGGACGTGCTGCGCTCAGAATTGGTCGTGGCGATATTGGCGGTAAAACGGGAACCACCAACGATGCCAAAGACGCTTGGTTCGCAGGTTTCAACGGCAAACTGGTGACTGTGGCTTGGGTGGGCTTTGACCAACCTACCACTTTAGGACGTCGTGAATATGGGGGGGTCGCAGCGCTGCCAATTTGGACAGATTTTATGGGCAATGCACTCAAAGGCACACCTGAAGCATGGGTCAGTTTAGACAGCAAAGCCAAAGCGCCACAACGTGAACTTAATCAAATGAATGCAGAACAGAAGCAGGATTATCGTGCTTCACCGCCATTGGCACGTCCACTGTATCGACCTGCACCTGTTGCGCCAGCACGTGCCCCTGAGCGAGATTTTGACGATTTACCAGGCGAGGAGGTATTAATTCCTGAAAACGCTGCACCGCCTGCCATGCAAGCGCCAAACAACAGCCCTGCTAAACCCAATGCAGCCAAACCTGCTCCCGATGCGTTAGAAAACTTAATTGACGAAGTCTTATAACCGCGGACAAGTAGTCAGAAAAAAGCCCTCATTTACAAAAATGAGGGATTTTTTTATGGGCAACTCGAACTTACTTTTTCTGAAACAGATAAATTTGATGTTGTGCTGTCACATCAAATTGAGTTTGTTGTTCTAAAACCTGACGACGCTCTGCTTTGGCTTTGTAAGCATAAGGTGTCATAGCAATTAAATGATTTAAATCGTTTTGATTGAGCTGTAACGGCGTTTCCACTACGCTAGCATCGACTAAATCAAAGTCATCTTGCAATTGAGCGATAAATTTTTCAGGTTCATGCGGCTTCACTTCTTCAAACAAAGCTTGACGCATCGCCAATAAATGCTCAGGCGCAGGCGTTACTACCAACAAATAGCCTTGTGGTTTTAAAACCCGCAAAATTTCCTGTTGTGGAATTGGGCTAAACAAGCTGGTACATAAATCAATACAATGTTCTAAAACAGGCAAAGTTGCCCCCGTCCCCACCACCCAAGTCACTGCGGGATTCAGTTTCGCCGCCACTTGTACGGCATTCTTGGCAATATCCACCCCGACACACTGCAACACTTCGCCTTGCATGGCTGCGGTGTAATAGCCTTCACCACAGCCAATATCCAACAAATTTTCGATGCGTAAGGTGCGAATTTTTTGCACCACTACCTGTTGCAAGGGCGCATAATGCCCTGCACTTAAAAATGCACGACGTGCCTGCACCGAAGCAGGTGTATCCCCCGGATTTTTACTGTGCTTATGCTGCACCACATGCAAATTGACGTAGCCTTGTTTCGCAACATCATAGCTGTGATTGCTGGCACAACGCCACGTTCGATCATGCAGTTGCAATACCTGACGACACACAGGACACATCAGCAAATTCATCATTTTCTCCAGAGTGAACCACATAAAAAAGTCGGCAAGTGCCGACTTTTAAAATTTTCGGTTGGATAGGCTTAACGTAATTTTAAAGTCATTAAACCTAAAACCACCAGCATAATTGTGATAATCCAGAAACGAATCACCACTTGAGTTTCACGCCAGCCTTTCTTTTCATAGTGGTGATGCAACGGCGCCATTAAGAATACCCGTTTATTGCGCATACGTAGTGAGCCAATTTGCAGGAATACCGAAATCGCTTCAACCACAAACACTCCGCCCATAATCGCAAACACGATTTCCTGACGTACCATCACGGCAATCGTACCCAGCATTGCCCCCAAAGACAATGCACCGACATCGCCCATAAAGACTTGTGCAGGATGCGCATTATACCACAGGAAGGCTAAGCCTGCTCCAATCATCGCGGCACAGATTACCACCAACTCAGACGCATATTTCACATAAGGGATATGCAAATAATCAGCAAAACGAACATCCCCCGCCAAGTAGGCAAAGACGCCCAAACCTGCCGCAACCAACACGATTGGCATAATTGCCAAGCCATCTAAACCATCAGTTAGGTTCACCGCATTTGAGGCACCATTAATCACCAAATAGGTAAAGATAATGAAGCCAATACCGAGTGGAATCAACGACAATGGAATGCTGAAATCTTTAAAAAATGGAATCAACACATCCAGCATATCTGCAGTTTGTGCAGGATTTGGCTGTTGGGTTGCAATCACATACAATGCAATACCCGCACCCAATGATGCTACCGAAGTCCAGAAGAATTTTTTACGCGCTGGCAAACCCGCATTGTCTTTGTAGCGAATTTTAATCCAGTCATCTGCCCAGCCTACAGCGCCAAAAATGACCATAACTGCCAGTACAATCCAGACGTAAGGGTTAGATAAATCTGCCCACAATAGGGTCGAAATACCAATGGAAAGTAGGATTAACACCCCGCCCATGGTTGGCGTACCCATTTTTTTGGCATGCCCTTCAGGTGCATAAGAGCTGACTGCTTGACCGTATTTTAATGCTTGTAATTTACGAATCATCACAGGGCCTAGCACCAAACCGATGCCAAGCGCAGTCAATACACTCAGTAATGAACGTAATGTTAAATAGCGAACCACCTGAAACGAGCTGTTATAGCCCGCCAGCTGTTCAAATAACCATAACAGCATTTAAATTTTCTCCATCAATGCAGCCATCAACGTTTCCATATGGGTATAACGAGAACCTTTAAATAGGAAACTCATGGACTGAGGTTGATGTGTTTTTACCAGATCAATTAAAAACGGTAAGGCTTGTTCTTGAGTGACAAAAGCCTGTAATTTTTTTCCATATTGGGTACTACGTGCACCTTCTTGGGTCGCAGGTGCAAATTCACCGACCGCCACCACAAAGTTGATGCCACCAATAGACACCAAATCACGCCCCAACATATAGTGCTGTTGTGCTGCGCTATTGCCCAGTTCACCAATATCACCAATGACCATAACTCGCACACCTGTTTGCTGTGCAAGGACTTCGCCTGCAGCACGCATAGAGGTTGGATTGGCATTATAGGTGTCGTCAATGAACAAATGTGCGCCATGCTGAATAAAGTTCAAGCGGCCTTTTGCGCCTTGTGCCTGCTCCAAGCCTGAGACAATATCATCTAAACTTACGCCAATTGCCAGTGCAAAAGCCGCAGCTGCCGTGGCATTTTGTACATTGTGTTCACCTGCAAAGGGTAAATGAATCTGACGCACACCGTGGGCGGTATTTAAACAAAAACTTGCCGATTGTGGCTGCAACTGAATGTCTGTCGCAAACACATCACCGCCTTCACCAAAACTTAGACGCTGTTCCGACTGAACCGCTTGCTGAATCTGTCCGGCAAAATCATCGCCAGCAGGGACAATGGCCGTGCCTTGTGGGGCAATATGTGCATAAATTTCAGACTTAGCCCGACAAATGCCCTCACGTCCACCAAACTCACCCAAATGCGCAGTACCAATATTGATAATGCCTGCCACCTGCGGCTGCACCAAGTTTGAGGTGTAATCGATTTCACCTTGATGACTGGCGCCTAATTCCATCACTGCATATTGATGGCTTGCATTCAACTCCAATAACATCATCGGCACACCCAAGTCATTATTCAGGTTGCCACGGGTAATTAAAGTCGGTGCCAAACGTGACAAAATACTACCGAGCATTTCTTTAGTGGTGGTTTTACCGCTACTGCCTGTTAACGCAATCACTTTTAACTGAGGATGTTGCTGACGACGAAATGCGCCCAAGTGTCCTAAAGCTAAACGGGTATCAGGCACGACCAATTGGCAAATATCTGCGTCTACAGGCTGGCTGACAATTGCCATAGAACAGCCCTGAGTCGCTACTTGTGCCACAAAATCATGCGCATCAAAACGCTCACCTTTTAAAGCCAAAAAGGCATCACCTGCTTCGGCATGACGTGAATCGGTTAAAATACGTTTAATCTCGCCTTGCGGTGCTTGCCCATTGAACCAATAACCCTGTGTTGCCTGTTTGAGTTGTTCGGCAGTCCAAGGTTCTAAAATTGCGGTACTGGTGGTGGAAGTGTGCATACAAATTCCTTATTGGGCAGGATAAGCAGAAGGTGAACAATGCTGTGCATCTATCGCAGATTGCACTTCAACCACATCGTCAAACCAGTGTCTTACCCCATCTATTTCTTGATAGTTTTCATGACCTTTGCCTGCAATCAAGACAATATCGCCTGACTGTGCATGTTTGACTGCATATTTAATCGCTTCACGACGATCATGAATTTCATGGCTCTGTGCCACCGACAAATCGACACCTGTCTGCATATCGGCAAAAATTTGCAAAGGATCTTCTGTACGCGGGTTATCAGAAGTCAAAAGCACAACATTGGCATAGTCCAATGCCGCTTGGGTCATCAGTGGGCGTTTACCACGATCCCGATCTCCACCGCAGCCAAACACCGCCCAAAGCTGTGCGCTAACATGGCGTTTTAAGGTTTGCAACACTTGAATTAGGGCATCTGGCGTGTGTGCATAATCCACCACAAATAAACGCTCTGCATCACGCAACACTTGCATACGCCCCGGTGCGCCTTTGAGTTGTGCAGTCGTGTGTATTAAATCCTGTAATGCAAAACCTGCTTGCTCTGCTGCGATTAAACTCGCGACCAAGTTTTCAACATTAAAATGTCCGAGCAACGGACTTTGCACCACATATTCTGCCGTAGCAGTTTGTAGATGGAAACGTACACCATTCAGACTGTATTCAATCTGCTGTACTTGATAGTCTGCCGCTTGCTGCGTGGAATAAGTCAAAATTTTCGGTTGCGCAGGGTTCTGTTGCGCCGCTTGCAACATGATCCCAGCATATTCATCATCTAAATTGACAATTGCAACTTTTAAACTGGCAAACTGAAACAGCATGGCTTTGGCTGCAGCATACGCCTCTAAAGTACCGTGATAATCCAAATGATCACGGCTCAGGTTGCTATATACCGCAATTTCAATATCGCAGCCATTTAAGCGCCCTTGCTCCAAACCATGTGAACTGGCTTCAATTGCGGCAAATTTTGCCCCCTGTTGTGCATAGCTGTATAAAGCATTTTGCAGTTGCAAGGCATCTAAAGTGGTATGTGTTGAAGCTTCCAAATTAGGCAAAATTCCGTTGCCTGTGGTGCCCATTACCGCACAGCGTTGGGCTTGTAACATTAACAACTCAGCAATTAAGCGGGAAATGGTGGTTTTACCATTGGTGCCCGTGACTGCAAGCATACGCGCTAAAGGTACAGGCTGTCGTGCTTGTAAATATTGTTTTTGCCACTGTCCCATGCGCTGACGCACATCTGGCACCACCAAATTATTGGCAACTGCCAGTTCAGTTTCCGAAATCACCGCCAAAGCACCTTGATCTAAAGCTGCTTGTGCAAATTGTGCGGTTTTTTCAGGCTGCGACAAACTGGTCAGGGCAATAAAAATTTGCCCTGCTGTCACATGGCGGCTGTCGAGTTGAAAGCCCTGAAAGTCTTGTATCATCCAATCTGCAACGCTTGCTGTGCGGTAAATATCTTGAAAGCGAATCGACATGCGTCACCTGTTATGGAGTGTTGAGAGTTTCTAAAGGTTTATCTAAAGGCACGTTCATTAAACGTAACGATTCTTGCATCACACGAGCAAACACAGGCGCTGCCACCAAACCGCCATAATACTGACCCGTTGGGTTTTCTACGACCACCACCATTGCCAAACGTGGATCACTCACTGGGGCAACCCCTGCAAATAAAGCACGATATTCGGTTTGTGAGTAACCTTTGCGGTCTGCACGGAGTTTATGTGCCGTCCCTGTTTTACCTGCAACCCGATAGCCTGGAATATTGGCTTGACGAGCAGTACCGCCTGGCAAGGTCACCGCTTCCATCATCAGCATCACTTGATCGGCAATTTTGGCATCCACAATTTGTTCGCCTTTGGGCTGTTCTTCCAGCTTATATAGGCTAAGCGGCATTTTAACGCCTTTATTGGCCAGCATGGCATAGGCATCTGCCAATTGCAGCACAGTGGCATTTAAACCATAGCCATAGGACATGGTCGCCACTTCTGATACATTCCATTTACTTGGCGGCAAGATTAAACCTGCACTTTCACCCGGGAATTTAACAGCAGAACGTGCACCAAAACCGAGACGTTTATAGAAAGTTGGCAAAGTTGCATAAGGTAACGACAAGGCAATTTTCGCCACACCTACGTTAGATGATTTTTGAATAATCCCCGCCAGAGTCAGTGACCCATAATTATGAGTATCGCGAATGGTGTGATTACCCACCCGCATTGAACCACCGCTTAAATTGACCACGGTATTCGGTGAATATTTACCGCTTTCCAGTGCCATTGCCACCGTCATCGGTTTCATGGTCGAACCCGGCTCAAAAGAATCGACCGCGCCACGGTTACGCATCGCATCTTTGTTCGATAAGCTTTTTTTGTCGTTCGGGTTGTACGATGGCCAACTGGTCATTGCCAGAATTTCACCTGTTTTGACATCCACCGTAATAGCAGTTGCCGAACGTGCATTATTGGCGACACCTGCTGCGGTTAATTCACGGTACATAATGTACTGCAAACGTGAATCAATACTTAAGGTGATATTTTCACCCGGTTCTACTTCTTTAATGACCTCAGGGTCTTTAACTCGGTTACCTTTTTTGTCACGGATGATTTGCTGTTCGCCATCTACACCAGCCAAACGGGTATTCAGCTGCATTTCCAAGCCTTCAATACCTGTGCCCTCACTGTTGGTCAAACCAATAATTTGTGCATTCGGCTGCGGCTGTGGGTAATAACGCTTATAGTTTTTTTCGGTATATACCCCTTGGAAATTGCGTTTTAGAATCAGTTCTGCCTGTTGCGGTGGCACTTCTTTTTGCAGCACCAAATAACGTGAGCGTGGACGCTCATTCATTTTTTGTTTGAGTTCCTGACGATCCATGCCAACCGCATCGGCCAGTTCATCTAAATTTAAGTTTTTATCTGGTAACTGACGACGCAATTTACGGCTAGTCGGATTTTTTTCCAGCTCTGCGGTAATTTCATCAAACAGCTTTTTATTGTCAAAATAATCACGTGGATCGATCACCACTTTCATAATTGGGGTACTAATTGCCAAAGGCACGCCATTGCGGTCATAAATCACCCCACGCATGGCTTTTAGTTTTTCAGTTCTTAAAATATTGGCATTGGCTTTGTTTTGTAAAAAATCATGGTTGATAATTTGCACATAGAATGCCCGTCCCACCAGTGCCACAAAGACCAGTAGAACCACGCTCCACATTAAGTAAAAACGCCACATTTCAACATGAATGGCATTTTTCCCAGTGACCGATTGTTGTTTCTTTCGGGTTTGCTTTTTACGCGCATCGACCATGTGCTAGCCGCCTTATTGTTCTGAAGTTGTAGGCAAAGAAATCACCACCGTTTGTGCTGCAGGTGGTGAGTACATGCGCAGTTGCGTCACAGCACGGGTACCAATTTGTGCTGTTGCCCCAAAGGTTTGTTGCTCAATCAGTAAACGCCCCCATTCGGCATTTAAGTCATCTCGCTCGCGCATATAAGAACTCAGCTCACGATAATCATGGCGATATTCAAACACTTGAAACACCACCATAATCGCGCTGATAAATACCAGCGCCAATAAAATAAAATAGGCGACCATTTTTTTCAGTCGCACTTGAGATTGATTTTTTTCAACGGTTTCAGTTTTCATTATTGGCCTTTTCAAGCTAATCGTTCTGCAACACGTAGCCATGCGCTGCGTGAGCGTGGATTGGCTTTGACTTCTTCATCACTGGCACGCACACGTGATATTTTTTTCAATCGACGTGTATCTTGTTGCTGTTGTGGCAAGCCCCAACCCGAATCTTCAGGCAGGCTCGATTCTTTTTGAATAAACTGTTTAATTAAACGATCTTCCAAAGAATGGAAGCTAATTACCGCCAAACGACCTTCGGGTTTTAACACCTCAACGGCTTGCGGCAAGAAGTTTTCAATATCTTCTAATTCTTTATTAATCGCAATACGAATTGCCTGAAAAGTACGCGTTGCAGCGTGTTTGTTTTTTTCCCACTTCGGATGGGCAACTTTTACAATTTCAGCCAATTGTGCGGTGGTTTCAATATAACCCGCCTGTTTAATGGCTTTGGCAATACGGCGGCTATAACGTTCTTCACCATATTGAAAAATCACATTGGCTAAGGCTTCTTCTTCAATATCCACCAGCCATTCTGCTGCAGTCGGGCCTTGTGAATTGTCCATACGCATATCAAGCGGGCCGTCTTTCATAAAGCTAAAACCGCGTTCTGCCTGATCTAGCTGTGGTGACGACACGCCTAAATCGGCCATCACACCATCGACCTGAGTGACGCCCAAATCATTCAACGCTTGCTGCATATCAGCAAAACTGGCATGAATAATTTGAAATCGCGAATCTTGCTGTCCCAATTCTGCTGCCACGGCCAAAGCTTGTGGATCTTTATCAAAGGCATAAACTCGCGCCTGCGCATCCAATTTGGATAACAACAAACGCGTGTGTCCACCTCGTCCAAAGGTGGCATCGACATAAATTCCTGTATTGCGATCTGCCAACACGGCATCAACAGTTTCATGAAGTAATACAGAAATATGCGACATAAGGTTCAATCAATACAGCTAAAATGTAACTGCACATTATTACCTTGTTTTGGCAAAGCTCCAAACGTCTTTTTGTAGATAAATATTACTTTCCATAGGGAAAACCGTTTTTGACTTTTTTAAAGCACAAAAAAATCTCCGTAGAGATTTTTTTGTGTGCCAATCCAATAAAAGATTAGCCGAAAATGGATATCTGTTTAACGCTTAGTATTATAAATTTGGTCGAAAATCGCACCATTCACAAAATGTGTTTTTTGTGCATTTTCCCAGCCACCGAACACTTCATCAATCGTGAAGGTTTTTAATTTCGGGAATTGTGCTGCATATTTTGCAAGGACTTTTTCATTACGTGGACGGTAGAAATGCTTAGCCGCCATTTCCTGACCTAAAGGTGAATATAAATAGTTGATATAGCCTGTCGCTAACCATTTATTGCCATTTTTTTCTACTGTGCGGTCTACGATTGCCACCGAAGGTTCAGTCAAAATAGAAATAGATGGATAAACAATATCAAACTTGTCTTTGCCTAAGGTTTTTAAAGTTACAAGGGCTTCATTTTCCCAAGTCAACAACACATCACCAATGCCACGTTCAGCAAATGTAGTCATCGACGCACGTGCTGCCGAATCCATCACTTTTACATTGTGGTACATCTTGCCCACAAATTCTTGCGCTTTGGCCTTAGAGCCGCCCGGCTGCTTTTCTGCATAACCCCAAGCCGATAAATACACCCAACGTGGCAAACCACCTGTTTTCGGGTTAGGGGTAATAATTTGTACGCCTGGTTTGGTTAAGTCATTCCAGTCTTTAATGTTTTTCGGATTGCCTTTACGCACCATAAAGACGATGGTCGAGGTATAAGGCGCAGAGTTATGAGGAAATTCTTTTTGCCAACCTGCTTGGATTTGACCTGACTTTACAATTTCTTCAATGTCATTCGCCAATGCCAAAGTTACGACATCGCCCTTTAAACCATCGACCACAGAACGCGCTTGCTTGCCTGAACCACCATGTGATTGTTTAAAGTTGACGTCTAAACCTGTACGTTTTTTCCAGTACTGACCAAACGACTTGTTAAATTCATCATAAAATTCGCGGGTCGCATCATACGATACATTTAAAAACTGACGATCTGCAGCCTGAGCAGTCGTTGCAGCAAAACCTGTTGCCAATAGCGCAGCAGCCAATAAAGCTTTCAATTGAGTTTTCATTACAGCACACATCACCTTTAATCTGTCGCTCAATATATGCAATGCTCAGGCGCTGCGCAATTTGTAAAAAACATGCAAAAAATGATTAAATTCAAATAATTTAGCTTTAATTAATTGTTTTTAATCAATTTAATTCAAGATGCGGCGTTTATTCCAAATTTATACCTTTTTATGGATTAGATATATAAAAAGTGAATAAAACTTTGATCCGTTTTTAGACTCAACGGTAAAATAAGCGACATCACAGCAATCAAACCCGCTTCAAAACTATTTTATTGTGACTTTTGTAACAATCTTCACGATATCTCCACAGTTGTTTGTTACAACATGTTCTAAATCAAAGATCATCTGAAAAATCGGTATATAGTGAGTAAATGATGATAAAGATCTTATTAAGAGTGTGACGCAAATCTACTTTTGTTATGATTTTTGTGATTAAATATTAAAGTGATTAAAACAATTTATAAATTGTGAGTTCACTCATAAAGGAAAGGGGGAATCAAAATGAAATCTAAACTCATGTTCGCAGTATTACTCAGCTTAAGTACAGTCGGTCACAGTGCAGTGATCAAATCTGCTGAAAGCAAAACCAATTTAACTGAGGCAAAAGGCTCTTTAATTGAAAAAGCCATTACCCAGCAAAAACAGGCAGACAAGCAAAAGTTTGAATCGAATAATGATTTAAAAGTGCTGACTTCCATTCATGTCGCTCCAACTCAAAATTTCTTTGCCTTGCAAAATCAGCGTTTTAGCCGTTTTGTACAAGCCTTATTCCCGCAAGGTAACTCATAAGTCTGCATCAAACTCACTGCCTTTAATCCCCTTTTCAAATGCAGTTGAAACGCCCAAGTACAGAATGTTGAATTTAACATTAAGTACTTGGGCTTTTTCGTTATAATGGTTGCAATTTACATTTTGAATTAATTTTTGCTTATGACTGTTCGTACTCGTATCGCGCCTTCTCCTACTGGTTTCCCGCACGTGGGAACAGCGTATATCGCCTTGTTTAACTTATGTTTTGCCAAACAACACGGTGGTGAATTTATTCTTCGTATTGAAGATACTGACCAACTGCGCTCAACCCCTGAATCTGAAAAAATGATTTTGGATTCATTGCGTTGGTTAGGCTTAAATTGGGCAGAAGGTCCAGATATCGGCGGCCCACATGCACCGTATCGCCAATCTGAACGTATGGATATTTATAAGCAATACGCCTTGCAATTGGTTGAACAAGGGCATGCTTTCTATTGCTTCGCTACTAGCGAAGAACTAGATCAAATGCGTGCAGAACAACAAGCACGTGGTGAAAGCCCGCGCTACGATGGTCGTGGTTTAAACTTGTCTGCAGATGAAGTGCAGCGTCGTTTAGCGGCAGGCGAAGCGCATGTTATTCGTATGAAAGTGCCAACCGAAGGCGTATGTAAATTTAATGACATGCTGCGCGGTGAAGTGGAAATTCCATGGGCGCAAGTCGATATGCAAATTTTGCTGAAAACAGATGGCTTGCCAACTTACCATTTGGCCAACGTGGTCGATGACCATTTGATGCAAATCACTCACGTGATTCGTGGTGAAGAATGGATTCCATCGGCACCGAAACACCAATTGCTTTATCAATATTTTGGTTGGGATATGCCTGTGTTATGCCACATGCCATTGTTACGTAACCCAGATAAATCTAAATTGTCTAAGCGTAAAAACCCAACTTCAATTAACTACTATAAAGATATTGGGGTACTGCCAGAAGCCTTGCTGAACTACTTAGGCCGTATGGGTTGGTCAATGCCAGATGAAAGTGAAAAATTCACGTTGGCCGAAATGATTGAACACTTTGATATTCAACGTGTATCACTGGGTGGCCCAATTTTTGATGTGGAAAAATTGAACTGGCTGAATGGTCAATGGATTAAAGCGCTTTCACCTGCTGAGCTGTTAGATACCTTATTGGCTTGGAAAGCAGATCGTGCCAAATTGGAAGAGATTGCTGCCGCGATTCAACCGCGTATTAATTTACTCTCAGAAGCGGTCAATTGGTCTGCACATTACTTCAACCATTTCCCAAGCTTGAGCAAGGAACAGTTTGAAAGTAAAAAACTGTCTGAAGAACAAGTGCGTCAAAGCCTACAATTTGCAATTTGGCGTTTAGAAAGTCTATTTACTTGGAACAACGACACGGTGAGCCAAACCCTAATGGATTTAGCCAACCAAATGGAAATCAAATTGCGTGATTTCATGCCTGCGTTCTTTATTGCAATTGCAGGTTCAACCGCATCTACACCTGTGATGCAAACCATGGTCACCATTGGTCCTGACCTGACCTTTGCGCGTTTGCGTCATGCCTTAGAAGTGGTTGGCGGACCAAGCAAAAAAGAAGTTAAAGTCTGGGAAAAACTGAATGAAAGCATCAAATTGCCGAAAAATGATGCAATTGATCCAGCTTAATTCATTTTTTTGTTGACGTGTGCGCGCAATAGCCCTAATATTGCGCTCACACAGACTGGGGTCATAGCTCAGTTGGTAGAGCGCTACAATGGCATTGTAGAGGTCAGCGGTTCGATCCCGCTTGACTCCACCAAGTTTAAATAAGGCTTTACCTGTGTTGCCTCATCAAGTCCCTATCGTCTAGAGGCCTAGGACATCGCCCTTTCACGGCGGTAACCGGGGTTCGAATCCCCGTAGGGACGCCATATTCAAGATGAATATAAATTCACTTATCTTCATCCTATAATAAAGCTCAAGCAATGACTTGGGCTTTTTTATTGCCCTGTTTTCTGACAGACTGTTTTTGATTTGCCGTACATTTGGTTAGAATAACGATCAGATTAGAATTTTGGAGTTGTAATGCAATACCGATGCCCTAAATGTCAAAGCCCAAAAATCATGCCTGTTGCGCAGGCAGGTCAAACAACACCGCGTCCTGTGGTGCCAAAAAGCTTGGTGATGCTTATTCCAGCGGTATTTGTCTTATTACTTCTTGTCTTGATCAGTATCGCCATGTGGATTTTTGGTGATGGTGCAGGCACAACCTTACAAAGCATTACTGTGGCGGTATTTGTGCTGTGTGTAATTGCAGGTTTCTTGTTTTATCGTGATTTGCCTGATTTCAAAATTTCTATGCAAGCCTTTATGCAGTCACAAAAAAAATGGAAGTGCCGTGAATGTGCACATGAGTGGGAAGTTTAAACCTCACTGGTCTACATCTAGATTAAGAAAAATGTTGCTAGGTTGATCACAAGACCACATCATCGAGCAAATATAAAAAAACCAGCCTTCTCGGCTGGTTTTTTTAATGAGAACTCAAGTTTTTAGACTTAAGCGCCAATTTTACGGTATTTGCTACGTTTGGTTGCCAGATCATCACCATATTTCTTACGGCGATATTCTTCAAACTCAGTATAGTTACCTGTAAAGAATTCTGGTTGCTCATCTTCGAATGACAAGATGTGCGTTGCAATACGGTCTAGGAACCAACGGTCGTGCGATACCACCATCACTGTACCTGGGAAGACTAAAATTGCATCTTCCAGTGCACGTAAAGTTTCAATATCCAAGTCGTTTGATGGCTCATCCAGCAAGATCACGTTTGCGCCCTGCTGTAGAATTTTTGCCAGTTGTAAACGGTTACGCTCACCACCCGACAATTCACCAACGCGTTTTTGCTGATCCTGACCTTTAAAGTTAAAGCGACCAATATAAGCACGCGATGCAATTTCATAATCGCCCACTTTCAAAATGTCTAAACCGCCAGAAACTTCTTCCCAAACAGTTTTATCATCATCTAGAGTGTCACGAATCTGACCGACATAAGCCACTTTTACCGAGTCACCTAAAGTCACGCTGCCCGTATCAGGTTGCTGCTCGCCAGTCATCATACGGAATAAAGTCGTTTTACCCGCACCGTTTGGACCGACAATCCCCACAATCGCTGCAGGCGGCACAGTAAAGGAAAGGTTTTCGTAAAGTAAGCGATCACCAAATGACTTGCTGATGTTTTCCACTTCCACCACTTTGTTCCCTAAACGTGGGCCAGGTGGAATATAAATTTCAGAAGTTTCGTTACGCTGTTGGAATTCACGCGAGTTAAGCTCTTCAAAACGCTCCATACGCGCTTTGTTTTTCTTTTGCTGGCCTTTCGCATTGGAACGTACCCATTCCAATTCTTTTTTCAAGGCTTTAGCAAAAGATTCTTCTTGCTTCTGTTCTTGCTCTAAACGGTTATTTTTCTGCTCTAACCATGAAGAGTAGTTACCTTGATATGGAATACCATGTCCACGGTCAAGTTCTAAAATCCATTCTGCAACGTTATCCAAGAAGTAACGGTCGTGGGTAATTGCCACAATCGTACCCGGGAAGTCTTTTAAGAAACGCTCTAACCAAGATACAGATTCTGCATCCAAGTGGTTCGTCGGCTCGTCTAGAAGCAGCATGTCTGGTTTAGACAATAACAAACGGCATAAAGCCACACGACGACGCTCACCACCCGATAATTTGTTAACATCAGCATCCCAAGCTGGCAAATTTAATGCTGCCGCTGCTTGTTCAAGCTGATTGTTCAGGTTGTGTGCATCCCAAGTTTGGATAATCGCTTCTAACTTCTCTTGCTCTTTTGCAAGTTTGTCGAAATCTGCATCTGGATCTGCATATTCTGCAAAAACTTGGTCTAAACGCTCTAAAGCATCTAAAGCTTCACGCACACCATCTTCCACGTTGCCGCGTACATCTTTGCTCGGGTCTAGTGGTGGTTCTTGCTCAAGATAACCAATTTTGATGCCTGGCTGCGCACGTGCTTCACCCGAGAAATCTTTGTCTACGCCCGCCATAATACGGAGCAACGTCGATTTACCTGCACCGTTTAAACCAAGCACACCAATTTTCGCACCTGGGAAAAATGATAAAGAGATGTCTTTCAGGATTTCGCGCTTAGGCGGAACCATTTTGGACACTCGGTTCATCGTATAAATATATTGGGCCACGTAGGACTCCTCAATAGAAAACCAAATCTGGGGCTCAGATGAGCAGCCCCTGCTCTAATGAGCGAAAAAATAATCGGGTATTATACCTGAATACAGAGAAAAAATAAGACACCCCAAACATCTTGCATGCTTTGTTACAACTCTGTCTTTAAGCTTGCAACCCGCCCATCTACTTAAGTGCTATATCAACTTTCACGCTAAATATTGCAATATTTTGACGCTTTCTTTCATATTGAAAAATGCTAGACTCAAGCCAATTTAACTCACGAAGATGAAGTAAACATGACCTATAAAGACGAAACCTTGGCCATTCATGCAGGATATAGCCCAGAACCGACCACTAAAGCAGTAGCTGTACCAATTTACCAAACCACATCGTATGCCTTTGATAATACACAACATGGTGCCGACTTATTCGATTTAAAAGTACAAGGCAATATTTACACCCGCATTATGAACCCAACCACTGCGGTGTTGGAGCAACGTGTTGCAGCGCTTGAAGGCGGGATTGGTGCATTGGCTTTAGCATCAGGCATGGCTGCAATTACCTACGCCATTCAGACCATTACCGAAGCAGGCGACAACATTGCTTCAGTATCAACTTTATATGGCGGTACGTACAACCTATTTGCCCATACCTTGCCTAAACAAGGCATTGAGGTGCGTTTCTTCGATTATCAACAGCCTGAAAGCTTGCGCGACCTGATTGATGACAAAACCAAACTGGTCTTTGTAGAGTCAATTGGCAACCCATTGGGCAATATTATTGACCTTGAAGCGATTGCAAAAATTGCACATGAATATGGCATTCCAGTGGTGGTGGATAACACCGTTGCCACGCCTGTCTTGCAAAAATCATTTGATTTTGGCGCAGACATTATTATTCACTCACTGACCAAATATATAGGCGGTCATGGTACGTCTATTGGCGGCATTATAGTCGATAGCGGCAAATTCCCTTGGGGCAAATATCCTGAGCGTTTTAAAGCCTTAAATACACCTGACCCAAGTTACCATGGTGTGAACTATGTAGAAGCCTTAGGCGCTGCAGCATTTATTGCACGTGCACGTGTAGTACCACTACGCAATACAGGTGCAGCGATTAGCCCGCATAACGTATTCCTAATTTTACAAGGTTTAGAAACCTTAAGCCTGCGTATGGAACGCCATACTGAAAACGCGCAAAAAGTAGCGGAATATTTACAGGCACATCCAAAAGTGAAATGGGTCAATTACGCAGGTTTGAAAGATCACCCGCAACATGCGTTGGCACAAAAATATGTGAAAGGCAAACCTTCTGCAATTCTGTCTTTTGGCGTGCAAGATGGTCGAGAGGGCGGAACTCGCTTTATTGATGCGCTGCAATTATTCACCCGCTTGGTCAATATTGGCGATGCTAAGAGTCTGGCTTGCCACCCTGCGACCACCACTCACCGTCAGTTGAGTGCAGATGAACTCAAGGCTGCAGGTGTAAGTGAAGATATGGTGCGCTTGTCCATCGGGATTGAACATGCCGATGACTTAATTGCCGATTTAGAGCAAGCTTTAGCAGCCGTATAAAAACTCATCAGTTCAAACTTTGTACTGGCATCCTGCTGATTAATTTCAACAGGATGCTTTTTTATTTTAATTTTTCTTTGTATGTCTTTGCATTAGCTTTATTTCATGGTAAAAATAAAGATATACAGCTCACAAAAATAGAGCAATTACTCTAAATTCATTTTTAAATTCAACCACTTATTCCATAGCTTTTTTTGTGCAATCGGCTATCATAAAGCCAAGTAAAACAGTTCAAATTCAGTCTGAAATTTGAATCGTCAATCTCAATAAAAATGACAACTCAGGAATCTAAATCAGGAATATTAGCGTGAAGCCAAAATTAGAGAAACTTTTTCAACAGCGTGTAAATGGTAAAGTTGCCCTTATTACAGGTGCATCGAGTGGTATTGGTTTAACCGTGGCACATAAGCTAGCCGATGCAGGTGCGCATGTGCTTTTGGTGGCACGTACTCAGGAAACGCTCGAACAAGTCAAAGCTGAAATTGAAGCACGTGGTGGCAAGGCTTCAGTTTTCCCTTGTGATCTAAACGATATGGACTCTATTGATGCTGTATCGCAACAAATTCTTGCCTCTGTCGATCATATTGATATTTTAATTAACAACGCAGGCCGCTCAATCCGTCGTGCAGTACATGAGTCGGTTGATCGTTTCCACGACTTTGAACGTACCATGCAGCTCAACTATTTTGGTGCTGTGCGTTTGGTACTCAATATTTTGCCGCAGATGATGCACCGTAAAGATGGTCACATCATCAACATCAGCTCGATTGGTGTATTAGCCAACGCAACGCGTTTCTCGGCTTATGTGGCATCTAAAGCCGCATTGGATGCGTTTAGTCGCTGTCTATCTGCAGAAGCGCATACACACAAAATTGCGATTACTTCGGTGTATATGCCATTGGTTCGTACCCCAATGATCGCACCAACCAAAATTTATAAGTACGTGCCCACCCTTTCACCTGAGCAAGCGGCAGATTTAATTGCTTATGCGATTGTGAAACGTCCGAAGAAAATTGCGACACATTTGGGTCGTTTGGCTTCAATCACTTATGCGATTGCACCAGACATTAACAACAAACTCATGTCGATTGGTTATAACTTATTCCCAAGCTCTACCGCTTCTGTGGGCGAGCAGCAAAAACTGAACTGGGTACAAAAAGCGTATGCGCGCTTGTTCCCAGGTGAACACTGGTAATTTATACACAATTCAAGTTTTGCTTTAGGCGACCTACGGGTCGCCTATTTGTTTTTACAGCTTAGGTTGAACAGCGCACAACAATACAACATCACTTCAACAATTTTTAAATTGTGCAGCCGCAACTTTTCATGTGATTTTAATATTGGTTTAAGAAATAGCATTCAAAATGACATTACAATAATGAAAGGTACAACACATGAAAACTCTGTATCTGTTTAAGCTATTTTGTTTTTCTGCTGCGGGCTTAAGTTTTTATCACTTATATACTGAGCTTACGCGCAATCATGTAGACACATTTCAAGTGATGACACTGACAGGCCTGGTGGTCTTGTTAGTCGAATTGGGCTATCGCAGCCAACTTGCCGTGCCCATGTCGCATTCATCTGGTGCGATGTCCGAAGTTTCTGCCTCTTCTAATTACAGTTATTTCATGTCTAAATTGGCAGCAGGCAGTATTGCCACAAGTTTTGTTCTGCAAGGCTTAATCCGTTAATTGCTTATTTAAGATCCACAATCTCAACCATAACAAAACATTCAATTGCACCGCATTTTTATGCTATAACACAGCTGTTTTAAGTATTTTGAATGGATTATGCGAGCACTGGCCCTCATTTTACAGTATGGCTGTTTTGCCTTTGCCTTGTTTCTGAGTTATCAGGTTGCAACGGCGCTTTATCAGCAAGAATATGAACTTTTAGAGGTTGTTGCCGATGTCGGCACGATTTTAATTTGTATTGATTTGGGCGTATTTTTATTTAGCAGCAAAGCCTCACAAGGTTTAAATCTTCAGGAATATGCTCGCCAACTTGAAGCACCACCGTCAAAACTAGTCGCAGTGACTCGTAAACTTGGACATTTGGGAATTATGCTGATTTTGGTGAGTTGGATTGTACCGTTGATTTAAAATCCATCAAAAAATCTGTATATAAAAATGTTCCTGCAAAACAAAAAGCTCCCGAATTTCGGGAGCTTTTTGTTAGAGCAATTCAAAATTACTTCGAACCTTTAATCCCTGCTTGTAACAACAATGCACCAAAACCACCAATTTTATTTTCTTGTGGTTTAGCGGCTTGTGGTTTTTTCGCTTGTGGACGCTCAGTCTGAGGACGTGACTGCTGTGGACGTTTCGCTTGTGGCTTACGCTCTGTACGCTGTTCTTGATCACGACGTGGTGCACGCGCTGCTTTTGCAGGTGCAGCCGAACCTTCAGGACGCATCGATAAATTCACACGGTTACGCTCTACATCAACCTGCAACACACGCACTTGAACAATTTGACCTGGTTTCACCACTTTATGCGGATCAGCCACAAATTCATTGGCCAACTCAGAAATATGCACCAAACCATCCTGATGTACGCCCACATCCACGAAAGCACCAAAGTTGGTCACGTTGGTTACAACACCTTCAAGCTGCATGCCTTCAGTCAACTGCGCCACTTCAGTAATATCTTCACGGAATTTAGCCGTACGGAATTCAGGACGTGGGTCACGACCTGGTTTTTCCAATTCAGACAAAACATCCTGAATAGTTGGTAAGCCGACTTGCTCATCCACAAATTCTTCAGCATTCACCGAACGGATAATTTCAGTATTACCAATAATATCTTTAACCGTGGTCGCTTTGGCAGCCACAATTTTTTCTACTAAACCATAAGATTCAGGGTGCACTGCAGAAGCATCCAAAGGCTCAGAACCTGCCTGAATACGTAAGAAACCTGCTGCTTGTTCAAAAGTACGTTCGCCTAAACGCGGTACGTTTTTCAAAGCTTGGCGATTGTCAAAACGGCCATGTTCTTTACGGTATTCAACAATTTGCTGTGCAATGGCTTTATTCAAACCTGCGATATAACCCAAAATTGCTGAAGATGCCGTGTTGACATCGACACCGACCGAGTTCACACAGTCTTCTACCACAGCTTCTAAGGTTTTTGCTAAACCTGCCTGATTCACGTCATGTTGATACTGACCCACACCGATTGATTTTGGATCAATTTTTACCAACTCTGCCAATGGGTCTTGCAAACGACGTGCAATCGACACTGCACCACGAATCGACACATCTAGTTCTGGCAACTCTTGCGATGCCAATTCAGAAGCTGAATACACAGATGCACCCGCTTCAGATACAGACACACGTGTTAATTTCAAGTCACTGTGCGCCGCCATCATTTCTGCCACAACCGCTTCAGTTTCACGGCTTGCAGTCCCGTTACCAATCGCGATTAAATCAACATTGTGCTCACGGCATAAACGTGCAAGTTCTTCAATCGCGCCTGCTTTGTCTTCTTTAGGTGCAAATGGATAAACCGTGCTATGTGCAACCACATCGCCAGATTGGTTCACCACAGCCAGTTTGACACCTGTACGGATGCCAGGGTCTACGCCCAGCGTACAACGCGCACCTGCAGGTGCAGAGAGCAATAAATGACGCAAGTTTTCTGCAAAGACATCCATCGCTTCAGCTTCAGCAGCCAAACGCTTTTCAGTCAATAATGAATGTTCGATTTGTGGACGCACTTTGCCCAACCAGAACAATTTTGCCGTTTGCTTTAAAAAGTCCTGACGTGCTTGCGGCTGAATTTGATCTAAATTGTATTCAGTTTCAATACGTGCCAAAGGTGCACTGTCTTCACCATCAACTTTTAAACCCAAGACGTTTTCTTGGCGACCACGCAACATCGCCAATAGGCGATGTGAAGGCACTTTGTTGAGGTTTTCTGAAAAATCGAAGTAATCACGGAATTTTTTGCCCACTTCTTTTTTCTCTTCAGAAGCAACCAAGCTTTTTAATACCGCTGTTTTGGCAAAAATTTCTTTTAATTCTGTGGTTAAGGCAATATTTTGTGCCCATTCATCAATCAGAATGTGTTGTACCGCATCTAGCTGACTGTCTGCATCAGGATAGTCTGCATGACTAAAGCCTGCTAAAGCTTCGCTTGGCTCAACCTGTTCTGCAAAAATTTGCGCTGCAATTGGGCCTAAACCTGCTTCTTTAGCTTTAAACGATTTACTGGTGCGTTTTGGACGGTAAGGCGCGTAAATTTCTTCTAAAGCATTTTTGGTTTCAGCAGCGTTAACCCGTGCCAATAAATCATCAGATAATTTATCTTGTTCTTTGAGTGATTCTATTACTTTTTCGCGACGCTCATATAAATCACGTAAATACGATAAACGTGTATCGAGCTGACGTAGCTGCGTGTCATCTAAACCTTGCGTCACTTCTTTACGGTAACGTGCAATAAATGGAACGCTAGCACCTTCATCAATAAGTTTGATGGCAGCTTCTACTTGATTTGGTCGTACGGCAAGTTCTTTTGCTAACTGCTGAACTAAGTCAGTCATCGTGTGTGATCCTACAAGGATAAGTACTAAAAGCCATGATTATAAAGACCAAGACTATAAAATCCACAATTGTTTTATGAATTTTATAAATGGTGGTTTTTTGGCGATTTTTGCCAATTCGGCTAAATTTTATAAATCTAAATAAAATTCAGGCTTATGTTAGACTCAAACGGACAAATATGTCAGTTTTTCGCATGGGAATGCTGTATATATTTGGTATCTATGTCTTGATTTTATCTGCAATATTTGTTGCTTTAGAGCATAGGCAATAGATACCAATGAATCGTATACTCAAAGCCAACTCAACTTTTTGTTTACGATGACAATAAAGAATAAAGGAGCACATCATGAGTTTAGTTGTACCTGCTGAAAAAACAGATGCCGTACACAGCGAAACTGACCGCGTTGAACGCATTCTCGTTGTAGATGATGATGTGCGTTTACGTACCCTGTTACAGCGTTTCTTGGAAGATAAGGGCTTTGTGGTCAAAACTGCCCACGATGCGACACAAATGGATCGTTTGTTACAGCGTGAACTGTTCTCTTTAATCGTGCTTGATTTTATGCTGCCTGTTGAAGATGGTTTAAGTATTTGCCGTCGTTTACGTCAATCTAACATCGACACGCCAATTATTATGCTGACGGCTCGCGGCAGTGACTCTGACCGTATTGCAGGACTTGAAGCAGGTGCAGATGATTATTTACCAAAACCGTTTAATCCAAATGAGCTGTTAGCGCGTATTCGTGCTGTATTGCGTCGTCAAGTGCGCGAGGTACCAGGTGCACCAAGTCAGCAAATGGAAGTGGTTGGTTTTGGCCCATGGTCACTAGATTTATCGACCCGTACTTTGACACGTGAAGGTCAGGTCGTGACCCTAACTACAGGTGAATTTGCAGTACTCAAAGCGTTGGTACAACATCCTCGTGAGCCTTTAACCCGTGACAAGTTAATGAATTTGGCGCGTGGTCGTGAATGGGGTGCGATGGAGCGTTCGATTGATGTTCAGGTTTCACGTTTACGTCGTTTAATTGAAGAAAACCCTGCCCGTGCACGTTATATTCAAACGGTTTGGGGTGTCGGTTATGTATTTGTTCCAGATGGTGCGGAATAAGTTGAAAATGATGTGAGGCTTCAGCCTCACATCTTCATGCAATGATCAACATTTATGCACACCGATCATTGTGCTAGATTTAAAGAACAGACATTCCAATAACAAGTATATTCATCATAAAATTTCACTCACTAAATTCGCTTTACAACCTCTGCCACAGGACAAGATGTGAAACTCGAACCCATCGACCCACAAGAATTTACCGACTATGTGGCGTATTCTGAAAAGAAACGTACCCGCTGGGAGCGTTTTCTGGATAAAATCAAACCACGCTCTGCAGCCATGCGCACCACGGTACTGGTGGTTTTTGTGGTGTTGTTTAGCCTGTTTATGTCGTTGTGGTTCTTTTGGCGCACCTTGTATTTACCTGAAATTCAACAACACGCCCGCTATTTAGCGGTTGAACTGGAAATTTTAAACAATCCAGATTTGCGCATTTTTCACAATGAAGCCGAAGTCGATGTCGATGCGTGGCTTAAAAATCGGGTCGGCATTGAATATGTAACCGATCCACGTGAGTTTCCTAATGTACGGGAAAAAGTCATTGCAGAGTTTTTTACCCAACAAATAGAAAAGAAACTGGCAACTGAATTAAAAATGCAGGATGTCACGGTCTATTTCCAGTTCAAACCAAGCCCGCGTATTTGGATTCAAACCCCAGAAATGAATGGCAACTGGGTACGTGAACCCCTTAAAACCTATGCCAACTACAGCCCTGAATTGGTCTTTGGCTGGCTTTTGGGTATTCCACTGTTAGCTGCAGCAATTATTTTAACTCTAGTACGTCAGCTGAATCGTCCTTTGCGTCGTCTGCAAAATGCCGCCAATAGCTACAGTAAAACAGGCAAAGCACCTTATTTAGAAACCAATCACGGTCCGCAGGAAATTCGTGAGGTCAACCAAGCCTTTAATCACATGATTTATACCTTGGAACAGACTGAACGTGACCGTCGTATCATGTTGGCAGGTATTTCACACGACCTGCGCACGCCACTGACACGGATTCGTTTAAGTGCCGAAATGATGCCCGATGATGATTTTTTAAAAGAAGGCTTAATTTACGATGTAGAAGATATGGATGCGATTTTAAATCAATTCATTTCTTATATGCGTGATGGTTCCGATGAAGAATTACAAGAAACCGATTTAAATGTTTTGCTGCAGGAATTGATTATTCAATTTAAACCGTTGGATATTCGCTTTAACGCACAAGAATTACCTTTAATTCAGGCGCGCAGTTTGTCGCTGAAACGTCTGATTGGCAACCTGATTAATAACTCGAAACGCTATGGTGCAGAGCCAATTGAGTTGTCTGCAGAAGTGCTGGATGAACACATTCGGATTAGCGTGGCAGACAACGGTACAGGCATTCCAGAAGACCAAATTGCCGATTTAATGCAGCCTTTTGTACGCGGCAATGAAGCACGTACTGTACAAGGCAGTGGCTTAGGTTTGGCAATTGTAAAACGTATTGTCGATATTCATCAGGGCGAGCTCACCATTCAAAACCGTGAACACGGTGGTCTTGAAGCCATCATTACCCTGCCGTTACAACCTGAAATCGTTGAAGAAAAAAATAATGTTGGCACGCTGGAAAAAATCAAACAAAGTTTGAGTGAACACTTCTAAACGGCTGACGCTTTTGATCTCTATCTGGCTTGCTATATACCAATTTCAGACCAACAGCAAATCGGATGGACGATCAAAGTAAAAAATTCAGATGGTGCATATCAAAATTGTATAAAAATATATCAAACAAATTGTAATATTTACCTTTTGATATATAAATAAACGATTAAATTCAATTATTTATGTATTATTTTATATTTTTATACCACCATTTAGGCAAAAAATTAGACCTTAGCCTAACACCTATGCAAAATACCTTTTTTGATCGGTACAATCGGTATCAGTCTAGTATTTTACGAGAGTTCGCCATGTCTTTAGATCGCATCCGTTTAGCCTCCCTCCACGACAAAGTAATCAGCGCAGAACAAGCTGCTGAATTCGTTCAAGATGGTATGACCGTAGGTATGAGTGGCTTTACTCGTGCGGGTGAAGCAAAAGCTGTTCCACTTGCATTGGTGGCACGCGCTAAAACCAACCCTTTAAAAATTGACTTAATTACTGGCGCAAGTCTTGGTAATGATTTAGACAAGCAATTGACTGAAGCAGGTGTTTTGGCTCGTCGTATGCCGTTCCAAGTAGACAACACCTTGCGTAAAGCAATTAACCAAGGTCAAGTTATGTTCATTGACCAACACTTGTCTGAAACTGTTGAGCAAATGCGTAACAACACGCTAAAACGCCCAGACATCGCGATTGTTGAAGCAGTTGCAATTACTGAAGACAGCTTAATTATTCCAACAACTTCTGTAGGTAACTCTGCAAGCTTTGTTGAATATGCAGATAAAGTCATTATCGAAATCAACACCACTGTAAGCACAGAATTTGAAGGCCTACACGACATTTATATTCCTGAAGCACGTCCAACACGTGGTCCAGTGCCATTAACTCACGTTGAACAACGTATTGGAACCAAAGGTATTCAGTTAGACCCTGCAAAAGTTGTGGGTATTGTATTTAACGATACCTTGCTTGACTCTCCATCTAACGTGACCGATCCAGATGACGAAACTCAAGCAATTGCAGATCACTTGATCGCATTCTTTGAAAACGAAGTAGCACAAGGTCGTTTACCGAAAAACTTGGCACCTTTACAAGCAGGTATCGGTTCAATTGCAAATGCAGTATTAACAGGCTTCAAACACTCTAACTTTGAAGACTTGGTGATGTACTCAGAAGTACTCCAAGACTGTACGTTTGAATTGATTGATGCAGGCAAAATGAAGTTCGCTTCTGGCTGTTCAATGACTTTGTCTGAAAAATGTGGCGATCGCGTATTTGGTAATCTTGCACACTACAAAGACAAATTCATTTTACGTCCACAAGAAATTTCTAACTTCCCTGAGTTAGTACGTCGTTTAGGCATCATTGGTATTAACACTGCACTTGAGTTTGATATTTACGGTAACGTGAACTCAACCCACGTATGCGGTACCAAAATGATGAACGGTATTGGTGGTTCAGGTGACTTCGCGCGTAACGCACACTTGGCGATTTTCGTGACTAAATCGATTGCGAAAGGCGGTGACATTTCATCTATCGTTCCAATGGCTGCGCATGTAGACCACAACGAACACGACGTTGACATCTTAGTCACTGAGCAAGGTTTAGCAGATTTACGCGGTCTTGCACCACGTGAACGCGCTCGTGCGATTATCGACAACTGTGTACACCCAATGTACCGCAATGCATTGAATGATTACTTTGAGCGTGCATGTGCAAAAGGTGGTCACACTCCTCACCTACTTCGTGAAGCATTATCTTGGCATGCAAACTTCGAAGAACACGGTCACATGTTGACTCCTGCACAACAAGAATCTGCGCAACCAGCATAATTCGCGTGCAATAAAAAAACGCCCTGATTTTTCAGGGCGTTTTTTTATGTCTTAAGTTTTTATGTCTGTAAGCGTCCGCTGAACACACCTTCTGAATTCATCCTATAAGCCTTAATTTAGTCCCCACTTAGAAACAAGTGGGGACTTAAATTTATGACTACAAATCACCAGACATCCATCGCATCTCTTGCGAAAAAACGAAGAACATACAGTGCTGAATTTAAACAGCAGATCGTTCAGGCTTCTAAAGCACCGGACGTTTCAATTGCTTCAGTCGCTTTGCAACATGGATTGA